>UREO01000309.1 GCA_900546895.1 uncultured Oscillospiraceae bacterium | reverse complement strand
AGGGTATACTCACTTGGCATTGAATCACTTCCTTTTACTGCTTGCCGCCTAAAACACGGCATTTACTTTGGAAACAGGCAAATGAATTTTAGAAATTATTTGCGTAACCGGTCACCAATCCGCGAAAAGGCGACCGATCACGCTCAGACTGTCATCTAAAAGGTTTTTTATTTGTCTACGTTGCTGGCGTCGATAATGGACATTGGCATAATGACGTTTGCTTCCACCTTTTGGCCGGCAATGAGTTTGTATGCGGTTCCCACTGTGGTGCTGCCGATTCCGGTCGGGTCCTGAGCGGCGGAAGCGATCATTTCGCCCGCGCGGATAAAGCCTTTTCCTTCATCAGAACCGTCGACGGATACCACCTTGACGTCCTTGATTTTTCCCGCTTCCTTCAGTGCCGAAATAGCGCCGCGGGCGGTAGGATCGTTAATGGTGAAAACGCCGTCAAGATCCGGATAGGCATTGATAAAGTCAACCATGATCGGCTGTGAGTAGTCTGCGGTTGCTTTTTCCACGTCCTTGCTCTGAAGGATCTTGATGTCGGGGTAGTTTGCTTTGATTTCGTCTTCAAATCCTTTTTGACGTGCGTAGCAGGTTGTTGTGGTGCTGAAAGTGACTTCAACGACGTTGCCCTTGTTGTTCAGTGCCTTTGCCAGAGCCTGCGCGCACATATGTCCGGACTCTTCATTGTCGGAAACGATCGTGCTGGCAACCAGCTCGGGGTTTTTAACGCCTACGTTGAAAGCGATAACCGGAACGCCGGCTTTCTGGCAGGTTTCCAGAGTTGCGCGGACGCCGTCCGAATTGATGGGGGACAGGCCGATTACGTTACAGCCCTGGTTGATCAGATCGATTACGTCGTTCATCTGCTTGTTCTGGTCACCCTGGGAGTCCATAACCACAAGGCTGTCGTCCGGGCTTTTGAGCGCCTTCTGCATACCTTCTTTGATCTGTACGAAAAACACGTTTGTGAGGTTCGGAACGGAAATACCGAGTTTGAGCGGTTTGCCGGTGGCTGCACCCGATGCCGCCGTACTTCCGGCCGCGCTGGCCGCCTCACTGGCCTGTGAAGAGGCCGTGCCGCTGTTTCCGCAGGCCGCTAAAGATAAAACCATAGCCAGAACCAGAATCATTGCACCTAATTTTTTCATTGTGAAGCTCCTTTTCATTTTTAGTTTCTCCTCCTTGCAAATTATCATTATAACCGGTAGGACGATCACTTATAAATCAACAGCCAAGGTAACCGCCGTCTACCGGAATAATTGCGCCACTAAGATAATCGGATGCATGAGAAGCCAGAAAAATCGTCACGCCCTTGACATCGTCCGGCGTGCCCCAGCGTCGTGCAGGGATGCGGTTTGTAATTTCTGCGTTGCGTGTTTCGTCCTCAATGATTTTTGTATTCATCTGTGTAGCCATATAACCCGGCGCAATCGCGTTTACATTAATTCCCTCGCGTGCCCATTCGTTGGAGAGCGCTTTGGTGATCTGGGCGACGCCGCCTTTGCTTGCAGCATAGGCCGGAACGGTGTAGCCGCCGAAGAAGCTGAGCATGGAAGCGATATTGATGATTTTTCCGCTTTTCTGTTTGAGCATTTCGCGTCCTGCAAGCTGGCAGAGCATGAAAACGGCGGACAGGTTGATGTTCAGAACCAAGTCCCAATCTTCTATCGAAAAATCCTCCGACTTGCTGCGGCGCTGAATGCCTGCAGCCGGAACAAGGATGTCGATTTTCCCGCCAAGCTTTTCCAGCGCTTCATGGAACGCACGGTTCAGCTCGTCACGGTCGCCGAGGTTGGCGCGAACGGCGTGGGCTTTGAATCCCCGCTCGCAGAATTCCTTCGCGGCCGCCTCCGTGCCGGCCGAAATGTCGATGATCGCCACTTCGGCGCCCGCTTCCATCAGGCCTTCGGCTATTCCGTGGGCCAGACCCGAAGCGGCGCCCGTTACGATCGCTTTTTTTTCCGTTAAATCGAATAAATTCATTCTTTTTCCTTCTTTAAAATTACTTTCCGACGGCTGCGTTGACAACATTGAGCAGCGGCTGATCCAAGGCACCCCGGGCGGCTTCTTCCGCCACCTTGCGTTCCAGCTCGATTGCGGACTCTTCCGAGTACCAGGCAATATGCGGGGTGGCAAGGAAGTTCGGAAGGCTCAGAAGGGGATTGTCCTTCGCAATCGGTTCCGGACTGAAGACATCGCATGCCGCACCAGCGATTTCCTTGCTGGAAAGGGAATGAAACAGGTCCTGCTCGTTAATGATGCCGCCGCGGGACACGTTGATGAGAAAGGCACTTTTTTTCATTTTCTTTAACTGCGGGGCCGCAATCAGATCGCGGTTCCCGTCCAGCGGGCAATGTACGGAAATAATGTCGGAGCGTTCCAGCAGCTCGTCCAGACCGACCATTTCCATATAGTCTTTCGTGCGGCCGGATTTTTGCGCGTATTCATCATAGGCAAGAACCTTCATTCCAAAGGCTTTGGCTCTTTCCGCGAAAGCGGTGCCGATGCGTCCTACGCCGATCACTCCGACCGTCTGGGTGGATAACCTGTAAATCGGGATCGCTTTCTGGTATTCCCAGACTCCGCTTTTTACATTGTCGTTATTCAGAACAATTTTTCTGGCAAGGGCCAAAGCAAGCGCCATTGCATGATCGGCCACTTCGTACATCCCGTAGTCCGGCACATTGCAGACTTTAACGCCGTGCTTTGTGGCGGCCGTCAAATCAATATTATCCACTCCCACGCCGTAACGCACAATCACCTTGAGATCCGGCAGATTGTCAAATACCTTTTCTGTGAAAGGGGCATACTGGTTAATCACTGACTTGAATCCTACGCATTCACGAATCAGGTCGTCTTCCGTCCTACATTGGAGCCAGGGCGCTTCCAATCCGGCCGCTTTCAGCACTCCGGCTTCCACCGTAATGCTGTCATGGTCGCAGTCAGTAATCGCCACAAAATTCCGATTGAGCATTCGCTACACTCCTTTTTGAATTTTAAATCTAAAATTTGATTTCGTCCTATATTATATAGGGGTCCCGATAATTACGCAATGGTAAAAATTCATGAATAAAAAATTGATTTATTAGTTAATTTGATTAATAAAATGCTTAAAACAGGCTTAAAACAGCTTTATAATTCATTATTATACATAATACCTGTCTCTTATACACATCTGACGCTGCCGACGAATTAGACGGTGTA
>UREO01000308.1 GCA_900546895.1 uncultured Oscillospiraceae bacterium | reverse complement strand
AGAAATAGGACGCCAGAAGCGCCGTCAGCGCGGAGACGACTAGGCTGTTATAGATACCGCTCAGTACGGGAATGTTTGCGTTTTTCAGAAGATTTTTCAGGTTTACCACAAAGGATTTTCCCGGAAGGAACGAAAACCCCTGCTGAATCTGATAGGTGTTCCGGGAAGCGTTAATCAGCAGCATATAGAAGAAAAAGAGGCATAAAAAGCAAAGAACGGCCAAAACAAGATAGCAGGCGGCCCGTGTGACGGAAAGTCCGGTTTTGCCGGATTTGGAACGGTTATTCATCCATGGACACCCCTTTTCTTTTTGTTTCCGGCAGAGCCGTCCTTGTTTGTCATCATGAAATAAATCAGGAAGCAGAGCGCCGCGCAGATCAGGAAAAGCACGGTGGAAACCGCTCCGGCCATCCCGTAGTTTTTGCTGTACATATGATTGTTCAGGTACATAATCATCGTGGTCGCGCTGCGGTCCGGATTTCCGGAGCCGTTGGTCAGAATCTGTGGCACATCGAACATCTGCAGACCGCCGATGAGTGAAGTGACCAGGACATACGCCATAATGGGACGAATCAGCGGAATGGTGATCCGCCAGAACATCTGGTTGGAGGAAGCGCCGTCGATTTCGGCCGCCTCGTAAAGTCCGGGGTCAACGCCCATGATCGCCGCCATCAGCAGAATCGTGGTATTTCCGAACCACATCAGGAAATTCATGAAGCTGATCAGCCCGCGCGTGCCGGCTATGCTGGCTAGAAAACGGAAGGGCTGGCTGAAAATGCCGAGGGACACCAGGCTTCCGTTGACGGGGCCGTTGTCGGAGAACAGCGCAAAAAACAGCATGGCAAAAGCGGAAGCCATGATCAGATTCGGCATATAGATTACGGTTTTAAAGAAACCCTGCCCGCGCAGGTTCAGGCGCTGGTTGGTAAACCACGCCGCCAGCAGCAGCGAGATGATAATCTGGGGGACAAAGCCGATGAACCAGATCAGAAGAGTGTTTCCCAGATAATTCGGCAGGTCCGTCTGAAATAATTTGACATAATTCGCCATGCCCGTAAAGGTCGGCCCAATGATTTTCAGCCCCTGGCGGTAATATTGAAAGAAGCTGTAATAGATGGTGGAGCACAGAGGAATCAATGAAAAGACAATAAATACGATAAAAAATGGAGAGATAAAAAGATAACCCCATTTCGTGTAGCGGCTGCGCTTCCTCTTTTTCGGCGTACTCTCAGCGTTCATGAAGTCGAAGCCCCCTTTCCCTAATAAAGCCGCACGACCGCGGTCCGGAGGAAATCCCCCTTTGGCAGCCGTGCGGTCAGCCTAAAAATCAAATGTTATGACGGCCATTTTATCTCTGTAATTTCAGGATATTTCTCCTTGACTGTTTTTTCAAAGTTTGCCTTTGCTTTTTCAAGGTCGACCGTGCCGTCGAAATAATCCTTAAAGCATTTCTGCATGCTTTCGTTCATTCCCTGATCGTAGGGACCGGCGTTGCTCATGTCGATCTTCGGCGCCACTTCGGCAAAGAGTTTAATGTGGTTCTGGCCGCCGAGGAACGCGGATTTGAAGTCGCTGTTTGCGATTTCTTCCATAGCCTCTTTGTTATTGGTATAATCCTGTGTGTCGGTTGTGATCTTCTTCATGATCGTGCTGTCACTGGTGAGGGACTTCATGACATTTTTGATCGTGCCGAGGTTGTCGCTTCCCTTGGCGCCGCAGATCCAGGTGCCGCCCCAGTAGTAGCTTTGCGGGCCCTGGCAGACGGCATAGTCGCCGTAAACGCCGTTGCCGACTTCTTCCTTGCCGCCTTCCGCGACCGGCGTTTTCAGGGAGTTGCCCAGCAGGGTAAAGTTAATGCCCCAGGTGGAGTAGAAGAATCCGAGTACTTTTCCGCTCGGTCCCTGGTCTGCCTGCCATTTGTCGTCCCAGAGGGAGGTCTTGTTGTTATAGCCTTTCTGCGCGTACTCTTTCGTCTGTTTCACCCAATTCATCAGGTTGGGGTCAACCGTGGCCGTCGTGTCCGTTACCCACGGGGCGGATACGTTGTTGGAGAAGGTGCGATAGCTGTCGTCATAGCCGGAAAGCATCTTGTAGCCTTTGGCACTGGCCTGCGCCGCCACGCTGTTGAACTTATCCCAGTCGGAGAGCGCTTCCTGTACCTTTGCGGGGTCGTCCGTGCCCAGCACCGCTTTGGCGATGGAACGGCGGTAAGCAAACAGACCGGGGGTCGCCTGCCAGGTGGTGCCTTTCAGGGCGCCGCTTTTGTCGGTGACGATATCCTGTGTGTACTGGTATTGGTTGGACAGGTCGCTGTCCGTCAGCCCTATGTCTTTCTTTACATCCAATGTGTATTCACTGTCGACGTACTTTAATGCGTAATCGGCTTCCACCAGGAAAATATCGATTTTGTCGTCGGCAGCGGCGCTTTCCTGTGAAAGCAGCGCCTGATCCAGTTTGCTTTGATAGTTGTTGTTATCGTTCGGATTTATGGTCCATTTGACGACGGTGCCGTCATTTAAGGTAGTGGTGGATTTGTCTTTGGCCACTTCCTTTACTTCCGGATAGTAATCGTTGAACCTGCTTTGGAACTCATCGTTCCAGCACCAAATGTTGAGCGTTTTCCCTTCCGGCGCCGGAGCTTCGCTGTTTGCGGTTTCCTGACTTGCGGCGGGAGCTGCCGACGACGCGGCCGGTCCGCTCTGGCAGCCGGAAGCGGTTGCCATGACGCCTGTCATCATCGCGAGAGCCAGAAGCGTTGCGGTGATTTTTCTTGCTTTTTTCATGTTTACGAAATCCTCCTTTAATCTGGCGGACAATCCGCTAAAATTTATCAGCATGGCAGTCATTCTGCCAAAACTTACTCAATGGATGGGCTCGCCCGTCCCACGGACCGGCCCTCTATCAGCTGGCCCGTTACCGTAACGTTTTCCGTTATGGTGGTAAGGGGGTTCTCTATTTGGCCGATCAGTCTGCGCGCGGCTTCGCGGCCGAGCATTTTCGTGTCCTGCTTCAATGTGGTGAGACGCGGCTTAATTACTTGGGAAAGGGCGATTCCGTCGTACCCCGCAATGGAAATATCCTCGGGAATCCTCAGCCCCGCGGCCTCAATCGCCTCAATGCCTCCGAGTGCCGCGTAATCGTCGGGCATGACGATACAGGTTGGCCGGTTTGGCAGGGTTAAAAGCTGTTTGACGCAGTGCCGGGTGGCGGCGGGGTCGTGGTAGGCCGCTGTCTCTTATACAC
>UREO01000307.1 GCA_900546895.1 uncultured Oscillospiraceae bacterium | reverse complement strand
AAACCAGAGCGGCCAGCACCACTAGAATGCAGAACGCCGCATACAGGAAAAAGAGTCTGCTCTGCAGGCCGCCCGAAAGAATGAAGAGGGAGCCGAGCGTCGCCAGAATGGGAACGGCAACCCCGCGGAAAGCGCTTTTGATTTCTCCCGCGCGGTAAAGCGCAAACACCTTGTAGTACAGAATAATATAAAAAATATAGCTCATAACGATAGAGATTTCAGAAACATCCGAATTGGGGAGCAGTCCGAATTTGACGGTGATAAAATGGATTGCCGCCCAGAATGTGGTGATAACATAGCAGAAGATTGCGGAATTCACCGGCATTCCGTGTTTTTTGTCCAGCTTCGAGAGCTTGTCCGAAAGCGGAAACATCCCTTTCCCGCGCAGGGCCATGGAGTACGGAAGGCGGATATAACCCAGAATAATGCCGTTTGCCGTACCCATTACCGCAATAATAACGAAAATCAGGACCAGCTGCGCACCGAAACCTCCGAACAGATTTTTTGCGACCGTGTAGACATGAGCGTCCTGCAGCGCAACGATTTTCTGGGGGTCCAGCAGGCTGGAAACGCCGACAAAATACGCAACATAGGTAAAAAGAATAATCATCGGCGCAATAATCAGCGCGCGGGGCAGGTTCTTTTTAGAATCGCGGATTTCCGGCGCAATGGAGGTGGAAATGGACCAGCCGTCAAAGGAATAGGCAATCGGCCCGATGGCGGAAAGCCAGGCCGCTCCCCCCGCGGTGGCGGGAGCAACGCTTTGAAACCCTTTGGCGGGATTGCCGAAAAACAGGCCGCATACCGCAATGACGGCCAGAGGAAGCATCTTGCTGATGGTGGAAAAATTCTGGAACCCGCCGCCCAGTCTGGCGGACAGGGAATTCATCACAAAATTCAGCGTGTAAAAAAGAAATCCGATCAGCATTTGATTTTCCAGTGTGCCTTCCCATCCGAACAGAAGGCAGATATAAATGCCAACCACCCACGAAACAACTGCGGCAATGGTAGGCATGTACACAAAAATCTGAAACCACCCCATCCCGCAGGCAAGTTTTTCGCTCGCGAATTCCTCCACATACGTGATGATTCCGCCGGGGCGGTCGGTGCGGGAGGCCAGCTCGCTGATACAGAGTCCACCGAAAACGATGCTGGTCGCACCCAGCACGAAAACAAGCACGCCAAGCGGGACGCTTCCTCCGGTAGCCGCCAGAATATTGTCGCTCTTAAAGAAAATTCCGGAGCCGATGCAAATACCGATAATCATGGTTACCGTAGTGAATAGTCCATAATGACGCCTTGTCTGTTCCATCTATTATTATCTCCCCAAACCAATTTCCTGCCAAATCGCAGCGTTTCTATTCTATCACAGCACCATATGTTTGAATAGATCTGCGCAAAAAAAATCTCTCTTTTGCCGGAAAGTCAAAGGAGAGATAAATCTCTATTTTTTATTCTTTCTGGTACAGGAATGACAGGATGAACACTGGCTGCAGTCGCCGCAGCATTCCTTTCTGTGGCGGTAGGAATACCGGATTGCAAACACAAGCAATACGGCGATTACCGCCAGAATCGCGTAATCAATCAGCTGCATAACGCTCCCTTCCGCCGTCAGCGGCAAATCAAAAGGCCGATGTAATAGACAAAAAACGCCACGATCCAGGCGACGCCCGTCTGGTAAAGCACCATGGCCACCGCATTTTTCGAGCTGTTCATTTCACGCCGGACGGCGCTGATTGCCGCAACACAGGGCGTATAAAGCAGCGTAAAGGTCAGGTACGACCAGGCGGTCAGCGGGGTGAAAAGCTGGGACAGCGCCGCGGGCAGATTGGAAACAGTGGTTCCGGTCAAAACCGCAAGCGTGCTGACGACCGCTTCTTTGGCGGTAAAGCCGGTAATCAGAGCAGTGGAAACACGCCAATCTGTAAAGCCAAGCGGAGCAAACAGCGGCGCAATTACCTTGCCGACGCCGGCGAGCATGCTGTCGGCGCTTGTGGCCACCACATTAAAACGCGTATCAAAGGTCTGAAGAAACCATATGATAATCGTTGCCACAAAGATAACCGTAAATGCACGCGTTAAAAAATCCTTTGCCTTATCCCACATCAGCAGTGCGACACTTTTCGCACTGGGAAGGCGATAGTTCGGCAGTTCCATGACAAACGGCACCGGTTTTCCGTGGAAAAGCGTGCTTTTCAGGATCAGACCGCTGAGAATGCCGACGAGAATACCGGTAACATAAAGGGCAATCATTACCAGCGCGCGGTGCTGCGGGAAAAACGCAACGGTAAACATTGCGTAAATCGGCAGCTTTGCGCTGCAGCTCATAAAGGGCGTCAGCAGGATAGTCATTTTGCGGTCGCGCTCACTGGAAAGAGTACGGGTCGCCATGATGGCCGGAACAGAGCAGCCGAACCCGATCAGCATCGGCACAAAGCTGCGGCCCGAAAGCCCGATCTTGCGGAGCAGCTTATCCATGACAAAGGCGACCCGGGCCATATACCCGCTGTCCTCCAGAATGGAAAGGAAAAAGAACAGCACCACGATGATGGGTAAAAACGAAAGCACACTGCCGACCCCGGCGAATACGCCGTCGATCAGAAGCGAATGCACGACCGGGTTGATGCCGTACGCGGTCAGTCCCGCGCTGACGGCTTCGGTAACGAAATCGATGGCAAGGGAAAGAAGGTCGCTCAGCGCGCTGCCAATCACCCCGAAGGTCAGGTAAAATATCAGCATCATAACGGCAAGAAAAATCGGGATTGCGAGATATTTATGCGTCAGGATTTCGTCGATCGCCACACTGCGCCGGTGTTCTTTGGATTCCCCTATTTTTACGACGGAATCCTTACACAGTCCTTCGATAAACGTGTAGCGCATATCCGCTAGGGCAGCTTCCCGGTCGGTGCCAAGCTCCCGCTCCATCTCTGTTACGCTGTGACCCACCATATCCTTTTCGTTGTCCGAAAGGCCCAGCGCGTTCATCATGGGATCGTCGCCCTCAACCAGCTTCGTCGCAGCGAAGCGCGGCGGTACGCCGATCCGCTCGGCGTGATCCTCCACCAGATGGGCTACGGAGTGAATGGCTCTATGTACTGCGCCGGCACAAAAGTCCTGACGTCTCGGTTTCTGTTTTGCCGCGGCGGTGCTGATCGCCGTTTCAATCAGCTCGTCGATTCCTTCGTTCTTGCTGGCGGAAATGGGAACGATCGGCACACCAAGTTCTTGCTGAAATTTCTCTATAATAATGGTTCCGCCGTTGGCGCGGACCTCATCCATCATGTTCAAAGCAATTA
>UREO01000306.1 GCA_900546895.1 uncultured Oscillospiraceae bacterium | reverse complement strand
GCTGTTGCCGGTAAAATAAATATCCGGGGTATTTTTCCTGACCAAGTTATAATTCGGGGAATTTAGAAATTCGATTGCCGCGCGTGCACCAAGATAAGAACCGCCGATACCGATCACAATAAAAACATCGGTATCCGACTTGATTTTTTCTGCCGCCGCTTTAATACGGGAAAATTCCTCTTTATCATAATCGGTAGGAAGGTTGACCCATCCGATAAAATCATTGCCCACACAATTTCCTGAATGCAGAGCCTTATGGGCCTGGCGGATCTGCGGGGCAATCGCCGTGTATTCATTTTGTCCGATGAAACTTGAAAGATATTTTAATTCCAGTCTGACAGACATTTTTTACTTCCTCCTAAATGATACGTTCGATATAATTATATTACAATATATTGGCTACATTTGCAAGGAGGAGCACTATATTTTATAATTATTTCATAAATTCTATTTAAAGCATTTTCAGCAGATATTTTGCCAGAAGTCGGAAAGCGGAGCCAAACGTTATCTCGGAAACAGAATTTTTCGCACAGATATTATACTCCTTCACAACCTCGTCCCCGAGCTTGCAGGTGATTTTTCCCACAACCTGACCTTTCGTCACCGGAGCCGTGATTTCCGGCTGAAAAGAAACGCTGTATTTAATTTCTCCGGCCTTTCCTTTCGGTACCAGAATGCTGCCGTCCGTTTCGGCGGTCGTTTCAACCGCATCACTCATCCCGTTCAGCACCGGAACAGGCTTGGCAGCCTCCTGCGGAACGGTGGGAGTGGTCACAGACCAGTTTGCAAAACCGTAGTCCAGCAAAGCGGCTGCAGCGGAAAATCGCGTTTTTGTGTCCGCCGCGCCCAGTACAACCGAGATCAGCTTCACGTTATCGCGTTCGGCGGTGGCCGTCATACAGCTGCCCGCCTTTCCGGTGGTTCCGGTTTTCAACCCGGTGATCCCTTTATAAGTCTTCAGCAGCTTATTGGTATTGACCAGCTGAGTTTTGCCGTCACGGATATTTTCCATCCAGATTTTTGTATAGTCGAATATTTTTGTATGTTTTATCAGCTCACGTGACATCAGCGCGACATCGTACGCAGAGGTGACGTGTCCGTCTTCGTCAAGGCCGTTGCAGTTCTTAAAAACGGTATCTTTCATGCCAAGGGTCTTTGCTTTCTGATTCATCTGCTGCAAAAATTCATCCTCGCTGCCGGAAACATACTCCGCCAGCGCCACGGCCGCGTCATTTGCACTGGCGACTACCGTAGCTTTCAGCATGTCGTCCACCGACATCGTCTCCCCCGGCTTCAGCCAGATGTCAGAGCCGCCCATGGACGCCGCGTGTTCGCTTGTGGACACCATATCGGTAAGCTTAATTTTACCGGAATCAAGCGCTTCCATGACGAGAAGCAGCGTCATGACCTTCGTAATCGACGCGCAAGGGCGCTTTTCATGTGAATTCTTCTCGTAAAGTATTTTTCCGGTCTGCGACTCCATCAGTACGGCTGACGGAGCTTTCACCTCCGTGTCGGACAGTGCAGCCGCTTTCACCGGCAAAACGGAAATAAGCATCAGAACCACGAGGAAGCATGCCGACAATTTTTTTAACTTCATCTCCAGCACCTCCAATTTATTAGTAATTCTTATGCCAAAAAAAGAGGTTCTATCCATAAAAAATGAGGCTGAATCAAATTCAGCCTCATTTTTACCGTCTGACAGGGATTCCTCTTTGCGCGAGATATATTTTCAGTTCCGGAATCGTGATTTCCCCGAAATGGAAGAGCGAAGCCGCCAGAACAGCATCCGCTTTTCCCGCGGTAAACGCATCGTAAAAATGCTCAAGCTTTCCCGCCCCGCCGGAAGCAATCACCGGAATATTGACGCTTTGCGAGATCGCCGCGGTCAGTTCCAGATCATATCCGTTCTTCACGCCGTCACAGTCCATGCTGGTCAAAAGGATTTCCCCCGCCCCCAACCGGGCCGCTTCCGCAGCCCATTTCACGGCGTCCTTTTCCGTATCAATGCGGCCTCCGTTTTGATAAACCGTCCAGCCTCCCTCTTCCCTGCGTTTTGCGTCAATCGCGCACACAACGCATTGGCTGCCGAACTTTTCCGCGGCCTCGCTGATCACGGCGGGGCGGTTCAACGCGGCGGAATTGACGGAAACCTTATCTGCACCCGCCCGCAGCAGGGCTGTAAAATCGTCCACCGTTCTGATTCCTCCGCCGACTGTGAACGGAATAAAAATCTGCTCAGCCACCTTCCTGACGATGTTCAGCATAATGCCGCGTTCATCGGACGACGCGGTAATGTCCAGCAGCACAAGCTCGTCCGCGCCCTGTTTGTCATATTCAATGGCGGCCTGCACCGGGTCCCCCGCGTCGCGCAGATTGACAAAGGAAGTTCCTTTCACGACCCTGCCGCCGTTTACATCCAGGCAGGGAATAATCCGTTTTGCATACATAATCATAACCTCCGCGCAAAAATCAAGAAACAACCGATACGAAATTTTTCAGCATCTGTAAGCCTGTTTTCCCGCTTTTTTCCGGATGAAACTGGGTTGCAAACAGATTGCCGTGCTGGACGGAGGCGTCGATGGTAACCCCGTAATCGGCGGTGGAAGTGACGACCTCCGGGTCCTCCGCTTTCAGATAGTAGGAATGGACAAAATAGACATAGGGATTGGGCTCCATATTTTGAAAAAGCCCGTTGTTTTTTTTCACGGACAGAGAATTCCACCCGATATGCGGAATTTTCAGCCCCGTCTCCGCGGGAATCTTCTGAATTTTTCCTTTCAGTACGCCAAGCCCGCTAATCCCCGGAGTTTCCTCGCTTCCCTCAAAAAGAAGCTGCAAACCGAGGCAAATTCCAAGAAAAGGCTTGCCGCTCTCTATAAAATCCAGCACCGGGGTCACGAAATCGGCTTTTTTCAGGCAGCTCATCGCGTCGCCAAACGCGCCCACACCGGGCAGTACCGCAGCGGAAGCGTGTTTCAGTTCCTCCTTGTCCGCCGTAACGAGGATGTCACAGCCGATAAAATGAAATGCCTTTACAACGCTTTGCAGGTTTCCTGCACCGTAATCGATCACAGCAATCATAATCCATTATCCTTCTCATTAACTCTTGTTTTCAAAATCAAGAGATCACGAAAATCCGTCGATTTTTAATTTACAAACAAGGCTTAAACTTTCATCCAATTGTGTCTTAATTTTATCATGAATAAAAAAGGAACTCAATGGATTTAACATATTAATTTATTACTATATTAAAGCAAAAACTTGTCTATCGTTATGATTGACATCGTTTCAATAAAAAGGTATGATAATATTC
>UREO01000305.1 GCA_900546895.1 uncultured Oscillospiraceae bacterium | reverse complement strand
ACCGCAAATACGGCGGTACAGGGAACCTCCACGCAGCAGAACAGCGCCATGCCGCAGATGAATATGCCGATGACGCAAAACGCTCCAACCGCAAATACGGCGGTACAGGGAACCTCCACGCAGCAGAACAGCGCCATGCCGCAGACGAATGCGCAGAATGCCGCAGGGAATACAGCGGTACAGGGGACTACACAGGGTAAACCGATGCCGCAGTCAAACGTGCTTTCATGGGTAAATATATTGGGAAAATAAAAACGGTACCGCGCAGACCGTTCTGTAATCCGCCGGTTCCCGACCGGCGGATTCTTATATGTCCGTGGACTCCACGTACCCATATTGACGGGCTGGCAATGCATACTACGGAGTATTTTTTCGTCCCGTGTGCGCCTTGGGTCCCGACGGCGGATTCCTCCGTGAACATGCCAAAAGAAAAAAGCTTCTTAAAAATGCGTTAGCAAATGCACGAAAGAAAACTTTGCGGCATATTTTATATTGAAACAAGGCGGTTACTCTTTGTGACACGCGGCAGCCGTCATCATGTCCGAATCATGTAATCACCTCATACTTGTATGCCGATTTACGATAGAAAGCAAAAGCTCCGGCAAGTTCATTGCCGGAGCCTCAAATTATTCGGTTTCATTGTTTCTCAACTGTACATTGGAACCACCAATTTCTTTTGTTAATAAAAAACGGAAACGCGTTTCAAGCTATATTTTGGACTCACCCCTTTTCCCTGTTCAATTGAACTGCTTTTTCAGAAAAGCCAAAAACGGGTTGCAAAGTATAAAGAATCGTCGTTTCGTTGGTTCGGACATCGTGGTCGATATTCCGCTACAATCTTGTTGCATGAATCATCAGGATTTTCCGGATCATTTATTTTCACGCTGAACAAGGGACTCGGCAGCTGCGCCCAACAAACCTGCAGCTGTGTACTTTACAAAACGGTTCAATGCCCATTGGACTCACCTCTTTCTGCATGATTGATTTTCCCGGTGCTTCTTCCGGCGATCCCTTTGCCGGCGCCGTTCTTGCGACGCAGCCGTTTTGTTGGCACCGCCCATCACCGTTTAAAAATCATTCCTATCTCTGTTTCCATTTTTATTATAAGCAACGTTTTGTAAAATGTCAATATATTTTTAGGCTTGTACGCAAAAATTTAATATATTATTGTGTAACTTTATTTTCCTGTTGACTTCATTAGACAGGAAATGTAGAATAATACATAGACAAATATACGGTGAGGAGATGACCCCTGTGAACGACGAATACGGTGCGGATTTAATTACCCTGATTGACGACGACGGCGAAGAACACGAATTTGAGGTTCTGGATGTTATCGATAACGACGACGGCTGCTTTTACGCGCTGTTGCCAACATTTGAGGATCCACAGGATAAAGTTGACGCGGAGGGCACTTATTATATCTTTGAAGCAATCGAAGAAAACGGCGAACAGCAGCTGGCCGAAGTAGAGAGTGAGGAACTGCTCGACAAGCTTGCCGAGCTTTTTGAAAGCCGTTTTGAAGAACTGTACGATTCCGAGGAAGATACGGAAAACGACGAATAAACATCTTGTTTGCACCCTGCCTGGTGCGCGGACCGTTGCAAAAATAACCCTACAAATTTAAATCGGGAGCATATGCTCCGGTGGCGGACCTCAGACCTCCCGGCTTTTGCCGGACGAAGGGAGTACGAAACCATTGGGCTGGCACCCACCTGCTTTTTAGTAGCAGGTTATTTCAGCACATTACGGCCAGGCGGGATCAATAAATAAGTTTAGGACCCCTGATGAAGATCGGGGGTCCTTTTTGACGTCATATGACAGTTTGCTTGTTTTGTCGGTGTACAGTTTCCGGGGAATATTATATAATGCATTGCAGAAGCATCCGGACCCAGTTATGAAAGGAGTGAAGGGTTAGATGTACGATTACAAAATCATAACGGATTCCACTTCTGACCTTCCCGCAAAGCTGATTAAAGAGATGGACATCGAAGTGATTCCGATGACTTTTACAGTCGGAGAAGATTCCTATATCAATTATCCGGACGAACGCGATATCTCCTCCCATAATTTTTACGACCGTCTTCGAGCCGGGGAAATGGCCACCACTAACCAGATCGGCCCCGTCACCTTCGCAGAAGCCTTTGAAACGGCTCTAAAGGCGGGACAGGATGTGATATATATCGGATTTTCCTCGGCTCTGAGCGGTACCTATAATAATGCGCGCCTGGTTGCCGAGGAGCTTGCTTTGAAATATCCGCAGAGAAAGGTCTGCGCTGTGGATTCTCTTGCAGCCTCCATGGGAGAGGGCCTTCTCGTTTATTATGCGGCACAGATGCGCCGGAACGGCAGCTCCGTTGACGAGGTGTACAAATGGCTGCTTTCAAACCGTGCGCGTCTCGCGCACTGGTTCACCGTCGACGACCTGAACCACCTGAAACGCGGCGGACGTGTGTCCGGCGCGGCGGCGCTGGTCGGTACGATGCTGGGGATTAAGCCCGTTCTTCATGTCGACAGCAAAGGGCGGCTGATTCCGGTCGAAAAGGTACGCGGACGCCGCCAGTCCCTGGACGCCCTCCTTCATCATATGCAGGACGCGGTAGAGGACCCGGAAGGGCAGATGATTTTCATCAGCCACGGGGACGCCCCGGAGGACGCTGAATACATAGCAGACCAGGTACGGAAAAAGTTCCACGTCAAAGCGACGGAAATCAACCCCATCGGCCCGGTGATCGGGACACATTCCGGGCCGGGAACCGTGGCCCTGTTCTACCTCGGTAAAGACAGGAACTGAATACAACGGTTTTTCATCCTCTGAATACGATTTTGAATCAGTCGGTGTCATCCCGCAGCGCGTCAATGATGTTTTCCTTTCTGATCTTGCTTGTCGCGTACAGCATTGTGATGAAAACAACAAGGAATACCCCCAGCACACTGATTATCATACTGCCCCACGGGAATACGTAATGGAAATTATCCATCCTTTCTGCGACCACAAAGCCTTCGTAAATCAGCCACGAAAGGATTCCTGCAATGGGAACCCCGAACAACAGCGTTCGCATCCCGTAAAAGGCACACTCAAAATTCATCATTTTATTGAAATCACGGTCGGACATTCCCACGGAGCGGAGTATGGCAAGCTCCCGCCTGCGCAGCTTGATATTGGTGGAAATGGTGTTGAATACATTCGCAACCGCAATCAAAGAGAGCATGATGATAAAAACATAGGTGAATACATCTACCACAAAGGTGATACTGCGAAACAAGTCAACGGATGTGGATAGATTGAGCAAGGTATAGTCGGAGGTAACGCCCGCTTCCGTGATT
>UREO01000304.1 GCA_900546895.1 uncultured Oscillospiraceae bacterium | reverse complement strand
CTACACCGTCTAATTCGTCGGCAGCGTCAGATGTGTATAAGAGACAGGTAAAACGCTGAAGGTGGAAGGCACCGGAGAGCTCCCCTACACGATTACCACGGATGTAAAAGGGGATTATTCCCTTGCAAAGGGAAGCAGCAACATCATTAAGCTGCATTACGAGGACAATGATACCTTCTCCTTCCCTTATCTGACAAGCGACAACGAGAAGGTTCTGCATGCGGAACTGATGGATTACGATGAGGAGAACGGCGATTATTATTACCGCGTGGACGCTGTTGGCGATGCCGGGACCACCGCGAATCTCTACACGGGCGCGGTCGGATTCGTTCCCCAGAAGCTCTGCGCGGTGAGCGTGGTTGAGAACGAAATCCTGCATATCGATACTGCCGGCCAATACATCTGCAATGTGAACGACGAATACACCTTTGTGGTTACCTGTAATTTGCCCGATATTGAGCACAGCATCACAACCAGCAGAGAAGGTGCGGTTGAGATCACTTCTCTGGGAAAGACCGGCAATCAGTCCACCTACAAGGTTAAGGCACTGGAGCCCGGGACAACCCTGATTACCGTCAGCTTTAGCGGAGAAACGGCGTCCTTCTCCGTGACTGCCAATGAGGACGACGATTTCCCGATTGTTTCAACGGAAGATGAAGAGAACATCACGCTGGAGCAGGGACAATCCTACACCTATAAGCTGTCCGTCATGGGGGGCGGCGTACCGGTGGTCGCCGCGGATACGGACGGAATCGTTTCCGTACAGTTTGAGAAAAAGGACGGCATCCACTATTACTACAAGGTAACAGCTGTCAGCGAGACTGGCGGAGAGACTAATCTGTCCGTTACCTTCCCTGACAGCGAATACGCCAGCGACTATACATACCAGTTCGGCACCGTTACGGCCAAGCCGGGCGATCATGAACTGAAATCGGATACCAATTCTGATTTTTCCTTGAAGGTGGGACAGAGCTATACCTTCAGAATCAGCAACGCGGAAAGTTTTTATCCGGGTTCCAGCGGGGTCTTTAAGGTCGAAAGGACAGGGAGGAAAGACAATTACACCGACTACAAGATCACCCCGATCGGCAAGCCGGGCCAGTCCGCTGGTTTCTATATGGCGGCAAAAGGCCAGTCTAAGAAGGTCTGCGTCGTCACCATCGCCTCGGCCACGGAGCCGATGTCGGATACCAACTATGATTTCACCGTGAAGCAGGGCGCAAGCTACACTTTCAAGATCAGCAATGCGGTCAGCTTCTATCCGGGTTCCGACAGCGTGTTCAAGACCGAGAAAGTAAAAACCGAGGGCAGCAACGTCTTCTATAAGATTACCCCAATCGGCAAGGTAGGCCAGTCCGCCGGTTTCTACATGGCGGGCGCGGGCCAGACGCCAAAAAAGGTTTGCGTTGTCACGGTCGGCGCTGCTCCCAAGCCGACGTCCGACACCAACAATGACTTTACCGTGAAGCAGGGTGCAAGCTATACCTTCAAAATCAGCGATGCGGTCAGCTTTCACCCGGGTTCCGACAACGTGTTCAAGACCGAGAAGGTGAAAACCGAAGGCAGCAGCGTTTTCTATAAGATCACCGCAATCGGCCAGCCGGGTCAGTCCTCGGGCTTCTATATGACGGGAGCTGACGGGGCAGGGGGGAAAGTTTGTGTCGTTACGGTCGGCGCGGCGGCAACGACTGCCCTGAAATCCGACACCAATTTCAATTTCAGCATTGCGAAGAATGCGTCCTATCAGTTCAAAATCACAGCCCCCGGCGTTTCTTCGATCAACTTCAACACGGGTACAAGCGGCGTGTTCCAGGTGGCGCTTCTACGCCACACGGGCGACGATTTCTTCTACAAGATTACCGCGATCGGCAAGTCCGGCCAGCAGTCGGGAATTTATGCTTCTCTTCTCGGCCAGACAGGGCAAAAGCTTTGTGTCGTCAGCATCTCATAAGGATTTTTTCAGCATGGAAAGGGCTGCCGCTTTGCGGCGGTCCTTTTGTTCTTTCAAAACAACTTGAATAAAATATTTTTTCGGTTTATAATACAGATAAAAGATAAAATATTTTTTCTCGCCGACAGGGCCGGAAAATAAATACAGCAGAGGGGTAATACGATGATTCTGAAAAATGCTAAAATTGTGGACGACAGTTTCCATTTGTGCAATGCCGATCTTGCGTTGGAAGGGGATAAAATTTCTTCCATCGGGTCGGGCCTTTCCGGAAAAGAGGAATATGATTTTTCCGGATGCGTGATTGTGCCGGGCTTTGTCGATATCCATATCCACGGCTGTGTGGGCGCGGATACCTGTGACGCGGACGCTGCCGGCCTTGCGAAAATGTGTGCGAAGCTGGTGCAGGAGGGCGTCACTTCCTTCTGCCCGACTACGATGACTGTTTCCCACGAAGGGATCGCCCACGCGCTGGAAAGCGTCCGGGAATGCATGGTCCATCCGCCCGAGGGCGCGGCGATTGCCGGCGTGAATATGGAAGGACCCTATATTTCCATCCACCGCAAGGGCGCTCAGGCGGGCGAGCATGTAAAGAACCCTGACTTTACAGAGTTCAAAAACTTTTACGATACCTACGGCGGGATCATCAAGCTGGTGGATATCGCTCCCGAGTGTCCCGGCGCGGAGGAATTCATCCGCGGGGCTTCCAGACTCTGCACCGTGTCCATTGCCCATACGACCGCGGACTATGCGGCTGCGAGGCGTGCGTTTGAGCTGGGCGTTTCCCACGTTACCCACCTTTACAACGCCATGCCGGGGCTGACCCACCGGGAGCCGGGTGTGGTCGGCGCCGTGTTCGACGACGGCCGCGTCACCGCGGAGATTATCTGCGACGGACTGCATATTGACCCTGCGGTGCTTCGCATCACGTTCGGAATCCTCGGGAAAGACCGCGTTGTCGTCATCAGCGATTCCATGCGCGCCGCGGGTCAGCCGGACGGGGTGTCCGACCTCGGCGGGCAGACGGTTTATGTGAAAAACGGCGCGGCCAGACTGGAGGACGGCACGCTGGCGGGCTCCACCACAAACCTGCACCAGGAGGTCAAAAATCTGGTCGGTTTCGGCATTCCCTTCCTGCAGGCCGTTCAGGCGGCTACCCTGAACCCCGCGCGGGAAATCCATGAAGAAGATAAGATCGGAAGCATCAAAGCGGGCAAGTACGCCGATCTGGTTGTGTTGGATTCCGAGTTAAATATTAAAATGGTGGTCGCCCGCGGCAAAATCGCGGTGGATAACCGGTAAGAACAAAATAGAAACGGGACTGCTGCAAAACGCAAGTTGGCTCTATAATAAATGTTGGGGTAAAGAATAGAGCTTTGAAAAAAAGAGTAA
>UREO01000303.1 GCA_900546895.1 uncultured Oscillospiraceae bacterium | reverse complement strand
TGGCACTCCGTTTCAAGCTTTATCCATTGACAAAGTCAGTCAGACGGTGTAAAATATACACAGAAAATTGAATACAAAAGCATGGAGATTTTTGAGTAATGCTGAATTAACGATATCGTTGATTCGCATTGCTCTTTTTTTATTGCTTTTATGGAAAAATGAAGGTATGGAAAGGGTGTCTCTTATGTATGATGTAGCAATTATCGGCTGCGGGGTCATCGGAGCGGCAACAGCGTACGAGCTTTCGCGCTACGACCTGAAAATCGCCGTTCTGGAAAAGGAAAACGACGTTGCCGACGGCACAACCAAGGCGAACAGCGCCATTGTCCACGCGGGGTATGATCCGGAGCCCGGCACGGCGATGGCCCGGCTCAATGTTCTGGGCAACGCCATGATTGAAGAGATTGCGAAAAAACTGAAGGTTCCCTATCAGAAATGCGGGTCGCTGGTGCTGGGATTCAATGAGGACGACCTGCATGTGATCTACCGTCTGTACAGGCAGGGCGTGGTAAACGGCGTGCCGGGCATCCGGGTCCTGAACGCAAGGGAGACCCTTGAAATGGAACCGAATTTAAGCAAGGAGATCAAGGGCGCCCTGTACGCGCCGTCCGGCGCGATTGTCAGCCCGTGGGAGCTGTGCATCGCCATGGCGGACACCGCGAAGCGCAACGGCGCGGATTTCTTCCTCAACAGCAAGGTCGACCGGATCGAGCGCACGGGGACGGCGTACCGCCTGTTCTGCGGCGAGCAGGTGGTTGAAGCGGCCCGCGTGGTCAACGCGGCGGGACTCCATTCCGATGACGTCCACAATCTGGTGGCGGAGAAACCGGAGTTCAGAATTATCCCGAGCAAGGGCCAGTATTATCTGCTGGATAAAAGTCAGGGAAATCTGGTCAGCAAGGTGATTTTCCAGTGCCCCAGCAAGGTGGGAAAGGGCGTTCTGGTTTCCCCGACGGTGCACGGCAACCTGATTGTCGGGCCGGACGCGGTCGGCGTTGAGAACGACGACGACGTTTCCACCACCCAGAGCGGGCTCGATTTCGTCCGTGAAACGGCGGTCAGGTCCGTGCCGGGCGTCAATTTCAGGGAGTCCATCCGCAATTTTGCGGGCGTCCGTGCACAGAGCGAGCGTCCGGACTTTATCATTGAGGAATCCAAATCCGCCAGAGGCTTCATTAACCTGGCCGGGATCAAATCGCCGGGCCTGACCAGCGCCCCCGCCATTGCGCTCGACTGTATCAAGCTTCTGGAAAGAACGGGCGTTTATCTGAAGGAAAAGGAAGATTTTATAGACGAAAGGCGGAAGGTGAACTTCAAGTCCCTGTCCCCGGAGGAGAAAGCGGAGCTGATCGGGAAAAATCCGCTTTACGGCCGGGTGATCTGCCGCTGCGAGACGATCACGGAGGGCGAGATTGTGGACGCCATCCACAGCCCGATCACCCCGCGCACCGTCGACGCGGTCAAGAAAAGATGCAACGCCGGTATGGGGCGCTGCCAGGGCGGCTTCTGCGGCCCGCGCGTGCAGGAGATTCTCGCAAGGGAGCTGGGCCTTCCGCTGGAAGAAGTGCTTCTGAATAAAAAGGGTACTTATATTCTGACCGGAGAGACCAAAAAGGGAGGAGTACAGCAATGATAACGGAAGCTTATGATTTGGTTGTCGTCGGCGGAGGCCCCGCGGGGCTTGCGGCCGCTCTGGAGGGTTACCACAACGGCGCGGAAAGCGTCCTGATTCTGGAGCGCGACAAGGAGCTGGGCGGTATCCTCAACCAGTGCATCCACAACGGGTTCGGGCTCCATTACTTTAAAGAGGAGCTGACCGGGCCGGAATATGCCCAGCGGTTTGTTGAAATGCTGCGGGACACCAACGTACAGGTCAAGCTGGACACGATGGTGCTGGAAATCACGCGCGGCAAGCAGATTCACTGTGTGAACAGCAAGGACGGCTACATGATTATTCAGGCGAAGGCGATCGTGCTGGCGATGGGCTGTAGGGAAAGGACCCGCGGCGCCATCGCGATTCCGGGCGACCGCCCGGCGGGCATTTTCACCGCCGGAACCGCACAGCGCTACGTCAATATGGAAGGCTATATGGTCGGCAAAAGGGTGATTATCCTCGGCTCCGGCGACATCGGCCTGATTATGGCGCGCCGCATGACGCTGGAGGGCGCGAAGGTGCTTGCGTGTGTGGAACTGATGCCCTACTCCAACGGGCTGAACCGTAACATTGTGCAGTGTCTGAAGGATTACGATATTCCGCTTTACCTCTCCCACACCATTACGGATATTCAGGGGAACGGAAGAGTGGAAAGGGTCGTCGTGTCTAAGGTGGACGAAAACAGAAAGCCGATTCCGGGAACGGAAATGACCTTCGACTGCGACACGGTCCTGCTTTCCGTCGGGTTGATCCCGGAAAACGAGCTGTCCAAGTCGGCGGGGCTGGCCATGGACCGGCGCACCAGCGGCCCGGTGGTGTTTGAAAATATGGAAACCTCCATGCAGGGGATTTTCGCCTGCGGCAACGTGGTGCATGTGCATGACCTGGTGGACTTCGTAACGGCGGAAAGCCAGCGGGCCGGCCGCGCCGCGGGAAAATATATTGCAAACGGAGAGCAAAAAGCCGAAAGCCTCCTCGAGGTGCGGAACGGCAGCTGTGTCAACTACACGGTCCCGCAGAAAATCCGCACGGAAAATCTGGATAAGGCGGCGGAAATTTTCTTCCGCGTCAACAATGTTTATCAAGATGTAGTGATTCAGGTGACCGACGGCGAAAAGGAAATCGCGCGGTTTAAAAGGGAGCACATGGCGCCGGGCGAAATGGAAAAGATCACGGTTCCAAAGGCGCTTCTGGAGAATGCCGCGGGTGCGCTGACCGTAGCGGTCGGGAAGGAGGAAACAGCATGACGGAACTGATTTGTATCGTATGCCCCAAGGGCTGTCATTTGAAGGTGGATGAGCAGAACGGCTGCGCGGTAACCGGCAACGGCTGCAAAAGGGGCGAGGTTTACGGTAAAAAAGAGCTGACCAATCCGACAAGGGTGGTTCCTTCCACGGTGAAGATCAACGGCGGTTCCCACCGCCGTCTGCCGGTAAAGACCAGCGAGCCGATTCCCAAGGCGATGATCTTCAACGCGATGAAGCTGCTGGACACCGTCGAGGTGACCGCTCCCGTCAAGCGCGGCGATGTGGTTTATAAGGATATTTTAGGAACGGGAATCGATTTCGTCGCCACAAGAGATATGTGAAAGAAAACAGAAAATACGCCCTGAAACGGACCAAACGAACCGTCTCAGGGCGTATCTTTATGTATTTTGGCTCTATAATAAATGTTGGGGTAAAGAATAGAGCTTTGAAAAAAAGAGTAAA
>UREO01000302.1 GCA_900546895.1 uncultured Oscillospiraceae bacterium | reverse complement strand
GTCCTCCTCCCGAATCCGGTAAAGCTTGTTTTTGTCGACCGTCCCCGCTTCCAGCTGCGCGAAAACCTCCGTCAGCACGGGGATTTTAATGACGCTCGCGGCGATCATCGGCTCTTCTGAGCGAATCTCCCATTTTTCGCCGGTCGTCAGATTTTTATAATAGAATCCGGTTTTCCCCGGAATCCCGTTTAGAATTTCAAGAATTTTTCCGTTCATGTTTCCCGCTTCCCAACCCGTATTTTTTCCTCCCTATTATAGCCGTTTTGCCCGCCCGGTACAACAAAAATTTCGGCGGAGGGTATTTCAGTCCGGAGAGAAGATGATTTTATAAATAATAACCAATATATTTTAGGGAATCTCCTGCGGTTTAGCGAACCTGTGAAGAAATTTAATAGAAGAGAAAAGAAAATCATATGGATTTTTTTAATTACGGCAGTTATACTATCCAATAGAACGATGCAAACGTCTTGAAATTTGTGCAATAGCACAAGAAAGACTTTGCGAACAGAACAATCAAAAAGAAAGTAGGGGATTTTTCAATGAAGAAAATTGTTGCATTGATTCTGGCCACATTGATGATGGCCTCCGCAGCAGCAGGCTGCGCAAGTGCCCCGGCAGAAAGCAAAGCGGCGGAGAGCAAAGCGGAGGAGAGTGCGGCAAGCACGGCGGATGCGGCCGATGTGAACGTCGGCGTCTGCATCTACAAATTCGACGATACCTTCATGACGGGCGTCCGCAATAACATGACTGCTCAGGCAGGCACGGTGGGTGCGAAGCTCGACATCGTGGATTCCCAGAACAAACAGCCGACTCAGAACGAGCAGGTCGATACCTTTATCACCAAGGGCGTTACGGCGCTCGCCGTCAACCCGGTTGACCGCACCGCGGCCGCCCCGTTGTTGGAAAAAGCAAAAGCGGCAAGCCTTCCGATTGTGTTTCTGAATCGTGAACCAGAAGCGGACGTCATGAAGAGCTACGACAAGGTTTGGTATGTAGGCGCAAAGGCGGAGCAGTCCGGCACCATGTCCGGCGAACTGATCGCCGATTACTTCAAGGCGAACAAAGACGCCGACAAGAACGGCGACGGCAAGGTCCAGTATGTGATGCTGCAGGGCGAGCCGGGCCATCAGGACGCTACTCTGCGCACACAGTATTCCGTACAGGCGATTAAAGACGCGGGCTTCGAGCCGGTAAAACTGGCTGCCGATACCGCAATGTGGGATAAAGTAAAAGCGACCGATCTGATGAACACCTTTATTTCCTCCCAGGGACTTGACAAGATCGAAGCCGTTCTCGCCAACAACGACGATATGGCTCTCGGCGCGATCGAAGCTCTGAAAGCACAGGGGTACAACAAGGGCGACAAATCCAAGTATATTCCGGTCGTCGGTGTTGACGCCACCGCTCCCGCACTGGAAGCAATGGCAGACGGATCTCTGCTCGGCACCGTGCTGAACGACGGCGAAAATCAGGGAAAAGCAACCGTGAACATCGCAGTTGCAGCCGCTCAGGGCAAAGAGATTAACAAAGATACGGCCGGCTATGAAGTGACGGACGGCAAATATGTATGGATTCCTTATGTTAAGGTAACGGCTGAGAACTACAAAGATTTCCAGAATTAATTTACAGCTAATTCTCGGCTGAATTAGTAGTTTCAGGGGTTACTGTTCAACGGGGAATGACGAAGCGAACGCTTTGCGTTCCCCGTTGATTTTAGCAAAAAGGAGGAATGGTGTATGGGCGAATATGTGTTGGAGATGAAGAACATTACCAAAGTGTTTCCCGGCGTAAAGGCGCTGGACAACGTCAGCCTGAACGTGCGGCCAGGCAGTGTGCACGCGCTGATGGGCGAAAACGGGGCCGGGAAATCCACCCTGATGAAATGTCTTTTCGGAATCTACCTGGAAGACGGCGGAGAGATTATTTTAGACGGGAAGAAGGAAAATATTACAAGCTCAAAGCAGGCGCTCGATCTGGGCGTATCCATGATTCACCAGGAACTGCACCCCATTCGTTTCCGGCCGGTTATGGAAAACATCTGGCTGGGGCGTTTCCCGATGAGAGGGATTGCGGTCGACCACAGGGCCATGATCCGCAAAACCAGGGAACTTTTTAAAGAGATTGACCTTGACGTCAATCCGGAGGTACTCGCCGGCAGCCTTTCCGCTTCCAACCTGCAACTGGTTGAGATTGCGAAAGCTGTCAGCTATAATTCAAAGATAATTATTATGGATGAACCGACATCATCCTTGACGGATAATGAAACGGAACATCTTTTTAAGATTATACGCCAGCTGAAGGCCAAGGGCTGCGCCATCATCTACATATCGCATAAGATGGAGGAAATCCTGAAAATTGCGGACGAGGTCACCATTATGCGTGACGGGCAGAACGTAGGCACCTGGCCTTCCAGCGAACTGACCACCGACCTGATTATCAGCCGGATGGTCGGCCGGGATATGACGAACCGCTTTCCCCCCAGGACCCATACGCCGGGAAGCGGGGTCGTACTCAAAGTCAGCGATCTGTGCTCCCCGATCCCCAAATCGTTCCAGCATGTCAGCTTTGAGCTGCACAGGAGCGAAATTCTCGGAATCGGCGGACTGGTCGGCGCACAGCGCACCGAGCTGGTGGAGGCGCTGTTCGGGCTGAGGGCCATTGAATCCGGTACGGTGGAAAAGGACGGTCAAGAATTCAAGGTAAAATCCGTGGCGGACGCGAAAAAGCACGGAATCGCACTTTTAACGGAGGAACGCCGCGCGACGGGCGTGTTTGGAATCCTTTCCGTTTTGGACAATACGGTCATTGCCAGCCAGAAGGATTACGCAAAGAGCGGCGTGCTCCAGCAGGGCAGGCGGCTGAAAGCGGCCAAGGAAGCCAACCGGCAGCTGAACGTTAAGACCCCCACGATGGAAACCCTGATGCAGAACCTGTCGGGCGGCAATCAGCAAAAGGTTCTGATTGCGCGGTGGCTGCTCACGCATCCGGATATTCTGATTCTGGACGAACCGACCCGCGGGATCGACGTCGGCGCAAAATATGAAATCTATACGATTATGCTGGATTTGATCCGGCAGGGAAAATCCATCATCATGATTTCTTCCGAAATGCCGGAGCTGCTGGGAATGTCCGACAGGGTCATGGTTATGTGTGAAGGCAGGGTTTCGGGAATGCTGAACCGAGACGAAGCCAATCAGATCGATGTGATGCGCCTGGCGACAAAATTCATCCAGTAGTGTTAAAATTGAAAGTGAGGTTGCGTACGATGCAAGGAGAGAAAGTTATTCCCCGGCAAAAATTCGCCATCATTTACATAGTTGTCGGCCTTGTGCTGATCGCTGTCGGCGCCTTCCTGAATCTTGCGGTCTATAAAAAGACAATGT
>UREO01000301.1 GCA_900546895.1 uncultured Oscillospiraceae bacterium | reverse complement strand
CTTTAATATAACCTGATACAACCATGAATTACCACGGAATTGCCGCGTATAAGAAAGCACCGCAGAGAGCGCCGATGATGGGCCCGAAAAGCGGAACGACAAGACCGTAACTCCAGTTGGAATCGCCTTTGCCTTTAATGGGGAGAATAGCGTGAGCAAGACGCGGTCCAAGGTCACGGGCAGGGTTAATCGCGTATCCTGTGAGACCGCCCAAAGACATACCGCAGGAAACAATGATTCCAAACACAAACAGATAGGATACCCCGGAGTCACCCGCACCGACTACGTTGCCAAAGCCAAGAATAGCAAAGACAAGTACGAAAGTAATAACAGCTTCACAGAACAGGTTGCGCGGCAGATTGCGAATTGCCGGTCCTGTTGAGAAAACACCGAGCTTTGTGCCGGGCTCTTCCGTCGCATCAAACTGATCTTTGAACATTAAGTACACAATGCAGGCACCGCAGAAAGCGCCCAGAAACTGTGCAATAATATAACCGGGAACCATGGCCCAGCTGAATTTTCCGATCGCGGCCAATCCAATGGTCAACGCGGGGTTGAAGCTTGCGCCGGAAGCCGCGCCGAAAATGCACGCGGGAATCATAACGGCAAGGCCCCAGGCCAGAGTAATTTGAACGGAGCCGCCGCCCTTCATTCCGGATTTGTTCAAGTTAACGTTGGCAACAACGCCGTCGCCCAACATGATCAGCATCATTGTTCCCAAAAATTCCGCAAGATATGGTAACATTAACAATACACCTCAATCTTTTTAAAATACCGGCCCCTTTCGATCGGAGGTTCCCCCTGAGGGGCCGGCCTGAATTTCATTGTTTACTCGCTAACCGTAATGCAAAACAGAAGGATCAGTTCTCCTTGGCCCAGCCGAAGGAGCACTTAACAGCTTTGCTCCAGCCTTTGATGATTTCTTCACGATGAGCAGCCTCCATAGAAGGCTCAAAGATCCTGGAAATCTGCCAGTTCTTAATAACGTCTTCCTTGCTTGCCCAGTAGCCAACCGCAAGGCCGGCCAGATAAGCGGCGCCCATTGCCGTTGTTTCAATGCACACCGGTCTGTGTACGGGTGCGTTGATCACGTCGGCCTGGAACTGCATCAGGAAGTTATTTGCGCATGCGCCGCCGTCAACTTTCAGAGCGTTCAGCGTAATACCGGAATCTTCCTGCATTGCTTTCAGTACGTCATAAGTTTGATAGGCAAGGGACTCAAGCGTAGCTCTGACAAAATGATACTTGTTAACGCCTCTGGTAATACCGACAACGGTGCCTCTCGCGTACTGATCCCAGTGCGGGGCACCAAGGCCCGTAAACGCAGGAACAACGTAGCAGCCGTTTGTATCGCTGACCTTTGTCGCCAGATACTCGGAATCGGGCGATGAGTCGACTAGACGCATCTCGTCGCGCAGCCACTGAATTGCGGCGCCGGCTACGAAGATAGAACCTTCGAGCGCATAATTCACTTTTCCGTCAAGGCCCCAGGCAATGGTGGTAACCAGGCCGTTCTTTGAGTAAACCGGCTTTTCACCTGTGTTCATCAGCATAAAGCAGCCTGTGCCGTATGTATTCTTCGCTTCGCCCGGCGTGTAGCAGGTCTGGCCGAACAAGGCTGCCTGCTGGTCACCCGCGGCGCCGGCGATCGGAATCGCCCCGCCAAAGAAGGACGAATCGGCTTCGCCGTATACACAGCTGGACGGTTTCGCAGTCGGGAGCATGCTCTCGGGAATATTGAGCTCTGCAAGAATCTCTTTGTCCCATTTAAGCTCCGTAATGTTGAACAGCATGGTTCTGGAAGCATTGGAATAATCGGTTACATGAACCTTACCCTTTGTCAGGTTCCAAATCAGCCATGTTTCAATCGTGCCGAACAGTAAATCGCCGGCTTCTGCTCTTTGCCTTACGCCCGGAACATTGTCAAGGATCCATTTTATTTTTGTGCCCGAGAAGTAAGCATCGATCATTAAACCTGTTTTTTTCCTGTAGGTTTCTGTTAAACCCTTCGCTTTTAAGGAGTCGCAGTACTGTGATGTACGTCTGCACTGCCAAACGATGGCGTGGTAAACAGGCTCGCCTGTTTTTTTATCCCACACAACGGTTGTCTCACGCTGATTGGTAATACCGATTGCTGCTATATCCGCCGCAACCGCACCAATCTTCAGCATTGCTTCCTGAGCAACACCGATCTGGGTGGACCAAATTTCCATCGCATCATGCTCAACCCAGCCCGGCTTCGGAAAATACTGTGTGAACTCTTTCTGTGCCACGCTGCACATTTCACCCTTCTCATTGAAAAGAATACAGCGGGAACTCGTTGTGCCGGCATCCAGCGCCATGACATACTTGGCCATAAAAAAACCTCCCCTAAAATGTTTTTCCGATACAATAAATTGCATCTTTGTTTGCCCTAAGGCACCTTCCCATAACTTTGGTTTTCCGACTTGCGCCGTATTACCATCTATGTACATATCATAACACTGAAAAGGAATTTTGTATTTAGACAATTCGCGATTTTTGTATAAATTTGATAATTATCATATTATTCAATTATATTTTTTGGTTATTCTTGTGTATGGTGCTACTTGCATTGTTGAATCTTTCTATAATAAATTGTTACTATTTGGCAAATATGAATACGTCATATTTCTATATAACAAAAAATCCCCGTACTGGATGTACGGAGATCAAAGTCATATTGCAATTTTTTTTTGTTTTTCCGTGCCGTGGTAAATTATTCGGAGCAGAACTTTGATTTTTTTAATAACAAAAGCCTCGTCCTCCTGCATCCCCCGGCTGACCCATTGGATACCGTAATTTACAAACGCAGTGGTAAAAAAATCGACCAGAAAATCCGCATCCTCCTTGCTTATGTATTTGCAGTTTTCAAGATCGATCCCCAGCTTTTCCACCCAGGAGTGCACGACGGGCTGTAAAAAACCTTCCATATACTCTTTTTTGATGGAGCGGATGGTGTTTCTGCAGAACGCGCGGTTGGCTTTGCAGTACCTCATGGCCCGTACAACCGCCGTTTCCCACTGCCCGTCCGGTACTTCCCCCATTTGGGTGAAGATATCGTTCCGGTAAATCCAACTCAACAGCTCGTACATATCTTTGAAATGGTAATAAAACGTCTGCCGGTTCAATCCGCAATTACTGGTTACATTCTGGACTGTAATTTTATTGAACGGGGTCCGGCTCATCAGGTCCTTCAAAGAATTTGCAAGCTGCTGCTTGGTTTGCGATGCATATTCCATGCTTTTTCCTCCATTTCAACACACGCCATATTAGCAAAATAGATAAAACAAACACTCATCCATAATGTATATTATACTATATAATACCTGTCTCTTATACACATCTCCGAGCCCACGAGACATG
>UREO01000300.1 GCA_900546895.1 uncultured Oscillospiraceae bacterium | reverse complement strand
CTATTATATTCTTCGCAATACAGAGCAGAAATTCCTGGTCGTTCCCTGTACTCTTATTATATTGACAACCAGTCTGTTGGATCTGCAAAAACTGAGCGATGTTTTTGACCGGATATCCTCTCTGGTAATTTCCATGACACCTTTTGAAGTAGTCTTTCCAGTAATCATATGGATTTTTGCGGAAATCCGAAACCGCCAAAAAGCAAAACCGGCCGCCGATCTTCCCGATGATCTTCCCGGTGATCTTCCCGACATCGTTCCGTAATACTGCCGTCCGATAGCCGTACAGCCGGTACAGGTGCTTAAAACACCTGTACCGGCTGTACGGCTTACCTTTGGTTTGTGCTGAGACTTTCCAAACTGCGGCCCGCCGGAGCTTTGGAACGCACCGCAAGCCGGGACAAGCTTCCGCTCCTATAAATTATTGGTAACCAGTGTCTTCATCGCGGAAGCGGCGGCTTCCTCATCCTTACCGTTCGCCTGCACCGTAATGACGTCACCGTGCTTGATGCCCATCGCCATCAGGTTCAGAATTTTGGAAACGTCCGAGCTTTTTCCATTTTGTGCGCGAATGGTAATCACGCTGCTGAACTTTTTTGCTTCCTTTACCAGCATCCCGGCGGGCCTCGCATGAATCCCCAATTGGTCTTTGATTGTATAAGTAAATTCTTTCATATCTTCTTATCCTACTTCTAAATTTATACGAGTTCTTTTACGATCGACAACAAATACTTTACTTTGTCAATCTCTGTGTTTCCGCTCTCTTTGTCAACAATGGAGCTGTAGACATGCGGAATAATTTTTTTCACGCCCGCCTGTAAGATAATCTCCATCATTTCATGGAAGTTATCCGGGCTGATCCCGCCGGTCGGCTCCAGAATAAAATGGTTTCCGGCACAGGCCTGCGCCACCGCTTTCAGCTCTTCCCTGCATTTCAGGCCGCCCATCGGGAAAAACTTGATAGAATTCCCGCCCATTTCCCGAATCATGGCAATAGCCGTGTCCACTGGGATAATCGCGGGCTGTTCGCAGTCCTTGGACAGCGGCCCGGTGGAAATCTTCACCATCCCGGCCGTTCCGGAAGGGGACACGAGGGCATTGATATGGCTGGACTCATTTCCCACGTTTGCCCTTGTATAGCCGACCGCGGAAAACACCTGATTAAAGTGATTGGCCTTGACTTCCTTTGCAATTTCCGCGACCGCTTTCCACTGGGCGGGATTTCCGCCGCCCAGTCCGACAGAGAGATTTCCTTCCAGCACATCCATGTATTTTTTCATGTCCTTTACCGCGCTCGGAACATCCGGATAGCTGGCGGAGAGTACGCCGACTTCCACATGTTTTTCCGCCGCCCGATAGATTTCTTCCGCGTTTTTCAGGCTTCCGGCCAGAACGTTCAGGCATACACGCTGATGATAGTAATTGATTCCCATGATTTCATCCCTTCATAATTTCTTTCAGTTTGCTTACGATCAGTTCCTTGTCGCCCTCGCACAGCGGTCTGGGGTCAAGGTCCAGCTGGCCCAGATTCAGAAATTCGGTCCGGCAGTAAATGATGGGGTCCCCGGCTCGCAGCTCCCGGTTGATGTCTTCGATCTTTTTACCGCTGACCGCCGTATCCACCATCACTCTGGCCCGGTAAATCGCCCGACCCGCTTCATCTTGGATCTGAACCGCCTTCAGGCCGGAAATTCTGTTAATCTCTTCGCACAGGTACCGTACCTTTTCCAGATTCTCTTTGACTTCCTTTTCACGGTCCTTGTTTTCATAGCGGTCCAAAGCCTTTAAAAGGCCCATAATGCCTTCCTTGCCAATCTTCATGGGGCGTCCGATTCCGTGGTACTGCTTTTTGGCATACTCGATATATTCCTTTTTCCCGGTCACAAATCCGGAGGTCGTCGCTTCCAGAGCCTTTGCCCCGCTGTACACCACCAGATCGGCCCCCATAGCAAGGTATTTCCGGAAATCCTCTTCCGCCGCCGCGTCGATAATCAGGGGGAGCTGGTGACGGTGCGCAATGTTGCGCATTGTTTCGATAGTCAGCATTCCCTTTTGCACGCAGTGATGGCTCTTTACATACAACAGAGCAACCGTTCTCTCGTTGACAGCCTCTTCCACGTCCTCGGGGACGACTTCATTCACAGTACCCGCTTCCACCGGAACCCCGCCTCCAAGCCGGAGCATCGTCGCCATCGGCGCCCCGAATTCGATGCTGTGCCCCTTCTGAAGAACAATTTCATTCGGAAGCCCCGCGGAGTCCGGAAGGCGGTCCATAACCGACTTTTTCCCTTTTGAGATCAACCCGGCCACTGTCAGGCAGATCGCGGCGGAAGCGCAGGACGCCACGCAGCTGTCCTCTCCCCCTGTATACCGGGAAATAATCTCGCCTGCGCGGTTAATCAAATCCTCGATTACCACATAGGACTGTCCTCCGGCGACCGCAGCCCGGGCCACTTCATCGCTCAGGGTAGAAACGCCCAGCAGGGTTACGCGCCCGCAGCAGTTAACCACCCTTTTTAATCCGATATCCTGATATACACTCATTTTGAATTCTCTTTAATCCCTTTCCCTGTTCATTACAGAAAAATTGCACCCAGAATCATGGCGCCCAGAATGGCGCCGCCGGTCATTTCTTTGCCCCACTTGTAGAAAATTGCCGCCCCGACAATCGCGCCGATTCCCGCAAAAACATTATACTGTGTTGCCGCAACAACAATCAGCGGAGCAAGATAACGTCCCACCGCATTGCCGGCGCCCATCATGATGCTGGTACCGCCAACGGTCATGCCTTCCGGCACTGCCTTGCGGATAATAATGATTACAACACCGATGACGATTCCGATTACCGCGCCGACAACCAGAGCCGCAAAGAAATTGGAAAACGGGAATTTCCAGCCCATGGACAAAAACACCGCAGGAATACCGACGCCTACGCCGGTCATCAGGCTTCCGCCGATATCCATCAGACCGACCAGCGGCCCTTCCAGAATTCTGGCAATCAGGAACCCCGCGGCAAATCCCGCAGCAGCCGCGTAATCCCCGCTTTTCATCCCGTCGGTCAGCATGGCAGCAATAGGAATATCACTAAACGAACCCGTACCGAATTTGATAAACAGATAAGTCCCTGCAAAAATAGAGGCGGCCGCTCCCATCACGAGCAGAATAAAGGTACTGTCTTTCATCATGAAGGCATCAAATTTTTCTGAAAATGTTCTCTTTTCCATCTAAATTTCCTCCTGTATGTATCAGAATCATGAACCGATAACGAACTTGCCGAAGAATCCCCTGAAATAAGCGATCGCGACAAACATGATTACCACGATGCCAATCAATATCTGAACCATTCTGCTCTTATAGCCGTTTTCTTCAGCGGATTTCCCAATCAGAATGCCCAGTACGATACC
>UREO01000299.1 GCA_900546895.1 uncultured Oscillospiraceae bacterium | reverse complement strand
CTAATTCGTCGGCAGCGTCAGATGTGTATAAGAGACAGGCCAGACCGGGAACCCGCTCATGTTGGCACAGAGCATGTCGCCGACCGTAACCGGCATGGAACGGTCAAATACCAGATTCTGCGGAACATAGCCGATGCGGGGATTGGAAATCTTTTCTCCTTTGGAATTGTGGAACACAACGGTCCCCGTATAGGGGATACGCCCCAGCAGCGCTTTGAGCAGCGTGGTTTTGCCCGCGCCGTTACGCCCGATCAGCGCCAGAATTTCTCCGTGATACACATCGAAGGAGACGTCGTGAAGAATCACTCCGTCGCGCTTTCTTACCGTAAGGCTGCGTATTTGTATGCCGCATTTGCAAGTATCCATGTCATTCCCCTTTTATTTCAGCGCCTCTTCGAGTGTTTTCAGATTGCTTTCCATCGCGTCAAGATAGGCGTCTTTGCTGTTTTCCCCGGTCACTGCCGGGTCAAGCGAATATACCTTCACGCCGCTTTCGTTCGCTACAATGTTGGCGGCGGACTTTGGATACTGCGGCTCCGCAAAAACGGCTTTTACACCGCTGTTCCGTATCAGCCGGATGGTTTCCGCCAGCTCGCGCGCGCTTGGCTGACTGTCAGGCTCGCGGTTGACCACGCTCACGATGTTCAGGTCGAATTCTTCGGCAAAATACGGAAAAGCTTCATGGAAGGTAATAATATCGCTGTTCGTAATGTGACTCAATTCGGTATGCATTTTATCGCGCAGTACGCTCAGCTTCGCCATGTAAGCCTGTGCATTTGTCCGGTAAGCTTCGGCGTTCTGCGGGTCGGCCTGTGCCAGACCTTTTTCAATGTTGGAAACCTGCCGGATACAGTTCGAAATGGAAACCCAGATATGCGGATTTTCCTCTCCGCTCTCATCCGTCAAAAGGGAAATCCCCTCGCTTGAATCAACCACCCGCAGATCGGGAAGCTGAGAAGTCACTTTATTCATAAAGCTTTCCATTCCCGCGCCGTTCATCACAAACACATTCGCCTGCTCTATATTTTTCATGTCTTTGGACTGCAGCTGATAATCGTGCAGGCAGCCCGCCTGCTGCCCCGCCATATTGTCCACCTGTACGCCAGGCACCCCGTCGGTGATGTTCAGGGCCATAATATATAAAGGATAAAAGGATGTCACCACCCGAAACCGAACGTTCTGCGTTGTCCTTCCGGCACATCCGGCGGAAAAAAGCAGAATCGCAGCCGCCAAAATGACGGCGGCAGCTCGTTTCAACATTTTGTACGGCCTCCTTAAATGCAAATCATTAGCAATGTATAATATAGAACAGTCACCGGTTATTGTCAAGTAAAAAGGACGGATAACATCCGTCCCTTCATCTTTATTTATGCGCGCGCCATCATAGCACGGATTTCCGGAAGTTTTCTTTCGCAGTCGTTCATTCCCATTTCGTAAATCCCTTTCAGCACCTCCGGGTTCTTCTCATACCGGCCTGTTACGATCGGCCTGCTGGGACGGACGATGACTGCTTTTTCCTCCGCCTCCTGTCTGCGGCAGACCTCAAGCTCATTGTTGTAAACCTCCGCGCGGACCTGCATGGTATTTACAAAATTCGGATACTCTCCATATTTTACACGAAGTACCGAACGCGGAAATTCCGGACGCGGGCTTTTCCGGTAGGTGCTGTCACGGGTAAGCACGACCACGTTCAGATTGTTTCCGTCAAAAATAGAGCGCTCGATCGGAATCGGAGTCGCGCAGCCGCCATCCAGCAGTTCGCGTCCCCGGTAGAAAACGGTGTTGGAAATGAAGGGCAGCGAGCTGGAGGCTTTCACTGCGGTAAAATCCTCATCCAGATTTGTCTTGTCAAAAAATACCGTCTGACCGGTTTTCAGGTCGGTAGCGCCGACCTTTAGGTCAGCCGGAGAATTGAAAAAGGATTCGTAGTCGAACGGAAGAAGCGTATGGAAAAGCTCTCCGAAAATAAAGTCAAAGCCAAATAAAGAACCCGTTCGGTTTAAATTTTCCACACTGATATATCGCTTATCCCCGATATATTGATAAAAAATATCGTAATTTCTGTTCTTCTGGCCGGAAATATAGCTGAGCGCGTTGCAGGCGCCGGCCGAAATGCCGTAGACATTCGGGAACTCGATCCCATGATTCAAGAAAACTTCCAGCACGCCGCTCGTATATGCCCCACGCATACCGCCGCCCTCCAGTACAAGGCCTATCGGCATAGCAAACACCTCACATCACAAATATTATGTTCTATTATAGGCTAATCCCCGGTCGAAAACAAGCGAAGGAAATAAAAATGGGGTTTTTTGAAAATTTATATTGATTTTTAGAGCTATTTAAGTTATAATAATCGAGCACTCAAAAAACGGACGTTTAGCTCAGCTGGTAGAGCATTCGCTTGACGTGCGAAAGGTCATAGATTCGAGTTCTATAACGTCCACCACAAAAGGCAAGCAGTTTTTCTGCTTGCCTTTTTTCATGTCTTTTTCAATCAGACTCAGCGGTTACTTAGTAATAATGCAATGGTATTTCAAAACAGCACAATCCGTCCGAATTTTCTAAAACGTACATCTGATACATTACCCACACCAGAATAGGAAAGCACCCACTATCCTATTCTGTATAATCTACCGTTTATTAGCTCTCTAATGCTAAAATAGATATCCCTGCTCTTGGCGCAAAGGCCTCAAGAGTCACAGCAGTCCCACTGCAGTTTTCTATACACATAACAACAGGTGCTGCTCCTGTTTGAAAAACGGCCGTTGCAGAAAGATTGTTGGGAGTACCATTGGCAACGGAAACCGCATAGAGGGTTCCGTCCAAACTAAGCCCAAATGCAGGCTCAGTCGTTCCTGAATTTACCGCTACATTCCAACCCACATAGACGGTTGTGAAAGGTGGTATTGTAAATTCTCCAGTGGCTGCATTGTAGGAAATATTATTATTTGTTTCAACAAAATCAAAAATGATGCAATCTCCATTAGCTATTGTTAGCACAGGAGCAACGGTAGAAGCGAAGGAAGCTTGAAACACACCATCAATACCGGCTCCATCAGCACCCGTTGGACCTGTTGGGCCAGTAGGGCCTGTGTCTCCCGTTGGACCGGTGGGGCCGGTCACAGTGCTTGCCGCACCTGTTGGTCCTGTCGGGCCGGTGGGACCGGTCACAGTGCTTGCCGCACCCGTTGGTCCTGTCGGGCCAGTCGGACCCGTATCTCCCGTTGGACCGGTGGGGCCGGTCACGGTGCTTGCCGCACCTGTTGGTCCTGTTGGACCGGTGGGGCCGGTCACAGTGCTTGCCGCACCCGTTGGTCCTGTCGGGCCAGTCGGACCCGTATCTCCCGTCGGGCCGGTAGGACCTGTGTCTCCCGTTGGACCGGTGGGGCCGGTCACAGTGCTTGCCGCACCTGTTGGTC
>UREO01000298.1 GCA_900546895.1 uncultured Oscillospiraceae bacterium | reverse complement strand
AACTTCCGTGTTCGGGATGGGAACGGGTGGACCCTCACCGTCATCAGCACCAACTTTGTTCCGTTCTTGCGACGACTTGATTATAATACCACCATCTCCGACAAAATGCAAGTGTTTTTTAAAAATAATTTAATTTTTTGTTACATGGGAGTAAACTCGATTCTATTTTAGACGGATTTTCGGCTCTTATACGCCGAAAGTTCGGATTTAAGGCTTTTTCAAGTTTAACTGTTCATTTCAGCGGAACTCAGCACATTGCGGCAGACTGCGAAAATCCCAATGGATACCAGTACATTGCAGATAAAAATCGGCAGTCCCAGCAGCGTCAGGGGAATATTTTCAACAAGGAGATAAAGCGCAAGGCTGATCCCCGCTCCCGGCAGCAGAAGAACAATCAGCATCAGCATGTAGGCAAACATCACCAGTCCCTTATTCACCAGCTGGCCGAAGATTCGCTGGGAAAGAACGTTCCCCGCAGTATAAATAAAGCCCATGGAAGCATAGAGCAGCATACAGACGAGCGCGGTAACAGGATTCGCGCGCAGCATGACGCCAAGCACGGCGAAAATGATCACGCCGTCCACAACCGGCGTCAAAAGCGTCGTCAGACTGGCCCAAAACAGCTTTGCAAACGGCTTTTCCGGTACCAGATAAATATACGGCTTCATCAGCTCCAGCGTCCAGTCGCCGGCTGCATTGAAGAAGAACTGAATATAGCTGCTCATGCTCAGCGCAATCACCAGAATGACGCCGCCGGGCATCCCGTCATCCCCCTCTCCGCCGGTAATCGCCCTGAGCACGAATGCCAGAATTACATTGATTCCCAGCAGCACAATGCTGGTGCCACGGAGAAACGGAATGCGGTTTTTGCGTTTCATTTCACGGATATGCTTGAAGAAAAAGACGCTCGCTCCCCATCCGTGCCAGATACCGGTATCCGTCACGCGTCGGGGCTGAGTGTTCAGACCGCGGACGCCCGCCGTCTTTCCGCCTTTCACTGCCTGCTTTAATTCAAACGTGCTTTCGGTGGTTTGGAGCACATCCTCATAATAATCCGAATTACTTTTGGCGAACAGAAGGACGCTCCCCGCAATCGTTGCCGCGTTCAAAGCCGCGAATACGGCGGCGCGCACGGTATCCCCGTTCATAATGGCAAACACCATGCCCTTGATCCATCCGACAACCGGCGCGAATTCCAGATACGGCGAGGCCATCGCGGCGAAAAGCGACTGCTGGCTGGCACCGTGGAACCAAAAATTGCTCAAAGTAAACGCCACCATCATCGCGATTTCCGCGTACAGCACCATTTTTATCCCTCCTGTGCGCTCCGGGCGGCCGCTTGAGTAGCTGTAGACCAAGAGGGTAATCAGCTGAATGGTGAACACAATCAGCGCAATTCCGGCCACCAGCGCGACCATCTGCCAAACCGTAATTCCAAACATATTCATTGCCATTCCGGAATAAAACATCAAAAAAATCATCATAAAGATGCTGGAAGCCATCTGCTTGACAAGGCCGTAGGCAAGTATTTTTTTAGGGGAAACGGGCGAGACAAACAGGAAATTCACATCGGACATTCTGAAAAACGTAGCCCCGCTTTTCAGCCCGCTCAACACGCTGGGGACCGTAATCAAAAAGAGAATGGCAAAATAAACTCCGTGCAGGATCCCGATGTCCAGGTAGCTGCCGGGTTCGCGGACTTCCCGTTCCGCCCCGTTTCCGTCTAAAAGAGTAAACCCCAGTATCACTGCCAGAAACAGATACAGAATCAGCCTTGCCGGGTGGTGCAGCAGGTCGATCAGGGAGTTTTTAATTTCCTTCCGGATCAAATACAATATAGCTCTCATCGTGCGTCCCCGCCTGTCTGCGCACCTTCCGTAATCGAGAAAAACAGCTGTTCCAGATCCTCGCCGGTGCTTTCTATTTCCGCGCGGGTACGAACCGCGGCAATTTTTCCGTCCATCATAATCAAAGCCTTATCCCAAAAGTCCCGCACGCTGTCCAGCATGTGCGTGCTGACCAGAACGGAACAGCCCTTTTCCCGCAGCTCCGTCAGCATGGTTTTCAGCTCCTTGATTGCGTGGGGGTCCAGCCCGATCAAGGGTTCGTCCATAAGGACCACCTCTGGCTCGGGAAGCAGCGCGCAGCAGATGCTGAGCTTCTGCTGCATTCCCTTACTCAGCTCCTTGCCCAGCTTCTTGCGCTTATCGTCCAGTTCCATGCGTTCCAGTAACGCCCCGGCTTTTTCCTTCCAGTCCTCCACTTTATATGCACGTGCGATAAATTCCAGATGCTCATAGACAGTCAGCGTTTCGATCGGCGCCGGTATTTCCGGAATATAGCCGAATTTCCGCTTTGCCTCCACAGTTTTATTCGGATATCCGCAAACGGCGATATTCCCGTTAAAGCGCAGCAGCCCCGCGATGCACTTAATCGCCGTTGATTTTCCCGCGCCGTTGGGGCCGATCAACACCGCGATCTCGCCCGGATCCACCCGGAAATTCAAATGGTCGTTCGCTAATGTATTTTTGTATTTCTTTGTTAAGTCTAAAACTTCAAGCATTGCTGTCCTCCAAACTTTTATTCGCGATTCTATCTGTTTGTTAATAATAAAAAGAATTCCTTCCGAAGGAAGAGATGCTCACCACAAAAATCACGCACGCAATAACACCAAGAATGGCTGCGCCCGTCAGCGCAACGGCAATGGTGAGGAAACGCTTTGTGCGGCGGACCTGCTGTCCCGCCAGGGGATTCCCGTTCTGTGGAAGCTGGTTCGGCGCTCCGCACCGCGGGCAGACCGCGTCATAAAAATAATGACTGAACCCGCAGTTGGGGCACACGATATCATTTCTTGACGAATTCCGGATACAAAGATATATAATGCCCGGAATCAAACCCAAAAATCCGATCAAAAGGCCCCACATCAGCGCGTCCGGGTTCGCTTTTGCGCAAGCGTCATTGTAGGCTGCCAAAGCAAAAAGCACGCGTGCGGCAAGCGCGAGCAAACTGACAATCATGATTAAAAAAAGGACTCCGATACCGACAGATGCCACTGTTACCGTCCCCCCGTTCGTATAGGCGTATGAAAACAAAGAATTGCGTAAATTCATTCTGTTTTCCCTTCTTGCCTGCATTAAAAGATGAATACAATGGTACGGGAAAACTCACAAAAAGTCAACCCCATATGCCTTTTGATATCCATGAGGAAATCATTACCAGACAAAAAGGTCATAAAACAAAAAAAGACCCATCTGAACGATAGGTCTTATATTCTATCCATATTATTGAAACCAGAACCTAACAATCAGCATGTGTCTCCGATAATCATGACAAAAAGCAAATGCTGATACTGATGTTCCTTTTCAGACATTTATACACTGAAAACTGAATAAAGGGAAGGAAGCAGAAAGTTTAAAATAGAGGGTTGCCAAGAAAATTATGGTCAAGCCCTCGGCCTATTAGTACTGCC
>UREO01000297.1 GCA_900546895.1 uncultured Oscillospiraceae bacterium | reverse complement strand
CATACCCTTGTTGCAGAATCAACTGGAAATACTGCAATTGGATACATTTTATAACAAATTGATTTTTATAGAACGATATTTATGGATTGTCTCTATAGACAGGGGCGAAGCGGTAGTGTATACTAACAAATAAAATTTATCCGTATGCTTTGCTGGGCACACTTTGAATCCGCTTCAAGGTGTGCTTCTTTTGGGAAATTCGGATAAATTGGAAGTATGGAGGTATTTATGAGACATTTGATTGATCCTCTGGATTTATCGGTCGCGGAAATCGGCCGGCTTTTGGATTTGGCGGACAGAATCGCTGAAAATCCTAAAAAATATTCTCAGGTCTGTTCCGGAAAAAAATTAGCGACTTTATTTTATGAGCCTAGTACACGCACCCGGTTAAGTTTTGAAGCTGCAATGCTTAACATGGGGGGCAGTGTATTAGGCTTTTCTTCTGCGGACAGCAGCTCCGCCTCAAAAGGCGAAAGCGTAGCCGACACCATCCGTGCGGTATCCTGTTACGCCGATATCTGCGCGATCCGCCACCCGAAGGAAGGCGCCCCGTTAAGGGCTTCCGGTTATTCCAGAATCCCGGTCATCAACGCGGGCGACGGCGGGCATCAGCATCCGACGCAGACGCTGACCGATTTAATGACGATCCGGGAGAAAAAACACAGATTGAATCATTTAACAATTGGACTGTGCGGCGATTTAAAATTTGGCCGTACGGTTCATTCTTTAATTAAGGCGCTTTCCAGATACGAGGATATCCGCTTTATCCTGATTTCCCCCGAAGAGCTCCGGGTGCCGGATTACATCATCGACAATGTCCTGAAGGCGCAGAATATTCCCTACCGGGAAGTGGAAAATATAGAAAACGTGATTTCCGGGCTCGACATTCTCTATATGACGAGGGTACAGAAGGAGCGCTTTTTCAACGAGGAGGATTACATCCGGCTAAAGGACAGCTATATTCTGACTGCGGCAAAAATGAAAAACGCGAAGCCGGACATGGCCGTTCTGCATCCGCTGCCGCGCGTGAATGAAATTGCGCTGGAGGTGGACGACGACCCGCGGGCCGCGTATTTCGATCAGGTTCAAAACGGGGTGTATGTGAGGATGGCGCTGATGATGACGCTTCTGGAGGTGGAACATGCTTAACATTGACAGCCTGGAAAAAGGGATCGTTCTGGACCACATCCGCGCGGGCAGCAGCATGAAAATCTATGATTTGCTGCACCTGACCAATCTGGACTGCTGTGTCGCCGTGATTAAAAACGCGAAGAGCAGCAAGTTTGGAAAAAAGGATATTATCAAAATAGAAGGTACGGTCGACATCGATCTGGATGTTTTGGGCTACATCGACCATAACATTACCGTCAACATCATTGACAACGGAAAAATTATAGAAAAGAAGCAGCTGGTGCTTCCCAAAATCCTTAAAAATGTGATCAAATGTAGGAATCCAAGATGCATCACAAGCGTGGAAGAAGAAATCGACCATATTTTCCGCCTCACAGATAACAGCACCCAGCGGTATCGGTGCATTTACTGCGAACAGGAATATCAGGATAAATCGGAGGGTACGGCAGGATAATCCGGCCGTGCTTTTGCGCCGCAGGTTCAGAACCGCTTGTTTTGGACCTGCTTTTCATTCATAAGGGAATCCGACTGACAAACTTGTTAAATAAACCGACGGACCGCTCATTTGACATTTAATTTTCCTTTTGCTTTTCCCGGTTTACTCAAAGTCCCCTCGGTGCTATTCTCATACAAGACCTATAGCAATTCCATTTTCAGTTTGCAAGACAAAACGCGTTCCTCTCCGACGAAGGCGGGGGAGGAACGCAACCTTGTTGCAGAATTAACTGGAAATGCTGTACAGATCATAATGCAATAGGGAAACAGGAGGAAATCAGGATGGACACAAGAGTGGAAAGCGATTCCATAGGTAGCATGGAAATCCCTTCGGACGCCTATTACGGCGTACAGACCCTGCGCGCAAAACAGAATTTCCATATTACCGGACTTCGGATGAACGGCGAATTCATCAACAGTCTGGCGGAAATAAAGAAAGCGGCGGCGGTTACCAACCGCGATGCGGGAAACCTGGACTGGAAAATCGCGGAAGCGATTATCTGCGCTTGCGATGAAATCATCGCGGGGAAATGGCACGATCAATTTATTGTGGACCCGATTCAGGGCGGCGCGGGAACGTCGGCCAATATGAATGCCAACGAGGTCATCGCCAACCGGGCCGTCGAGCTGCTGCACGGGGTCAGGGGAGATTATTCGCTGGTTCATCCAAACGACCATGTCAACATGTCCCAGTCGACAAACGACGTGTTTCCCACGGCGGCAAAGCTGACGGTGCTGAAGCTGATGCCGAAAATTACGGCCCAGTTGGGCAGACTGAGGAAAGTGCTGAACAGAAAGGGAGTCGAGTTCGACGGAATTGTCAAAATGGGACGCACACAGCTTCAGGACGCGGTTCCCATCCGTCTCGGCCAGTCTTTTCACGCGTACGCGTCGGTGGTGGACCGCGATATTAAGCGGCTGGAAAAAGCGGAAAAGGAAATGCAGGCCGTCAATATGGGCGGTACGGCGGTCGGGACCGCCATCAATGTCAGCCCCGGTTACCTGAAAAGCATTACGGAAAATATCCGCAGACTGAGCGGAATCAGGGTGGAGCAGGCGCACGACCTTATCGACGCCACCCAGAATCTGGACGGGTTTGTTTCGGTCTCCAACGCCTTGAAAACCTGCGCGGTCAACCTTTCAAAAATGGCGAACGACCTGCGTTTGCTTTCCAGCGGGCCGAAGGCGGGAATTGCGGAGATTAATCTGCCCGCCAAGCAGAACGGCTCCTCCATTATGCCGGGAAAGGTCAACCCGGTCATCCCCGAGGTAGTGACTCAGGTGGCGTTCAATATCATTGGGAACGACATGGCCATTACCATGGCCGCCGAAGCCGGGCAGATGGAGCTGAACGCGTTTGAGCCCGTTTTGTTCTACAACCTGTTCGAGTCGCTCACGACTCTGGAAAACGCGGTCGGCACCTTTGTCGATAACTGCGTTTCGGGGATTACCGCCAATGAAAACCGCTGCAGGGAGCTGCTGGGGCAGAGCGTAGGGATCGCGACGGCGCTTTGTCCGTATATCGGCTACAAAAAGTCCGCGGAAATCGCCAAGCAGGCGCTGCGCACCGGCAGGCAGGTGGAGGAGATCGCGCTCGAGAACGGACTTTTCACAAAGCAGAATCTGGACAGCATCCTCAATCCGAACACGATGACTCAGCCCAGAATGTAAAGGAAGTTGCCTTTTTAGGTATGAAAATTCTTTTTGAGAATGGCGGGAAAAGGTTGACGCGGCATCCGCCCCGGGGTTAGAATGAGAAAAGAAATTTCGTATCATAAAATGGATGGAGACATTTTAGAGGAGTGTGTCGATTCGGTGGAATCCGCCGTGACCGAGCAGGCGGGCGA
>UREO01000296.1 GCA_900546895.1 uncultured Oscillospiraceae bacterium | reverse complement strand
ATGGCAGGCAGTCAAAAAAAAAGAATCCGCAAAAATCTTTTTGTTATTGTTACACTGCTTCTTTCCGCCGGAACTTTGCTGTACTTCCTGTTCACCACAGACGGGATTGTCGCGCTGGGGGAGATTATCTTGAAGCTGAAGCCGGAGTGGCTGTTTTTATCTGTTGCTGGCGCGGCGCTCTGCTGGATTTCAGAGGGCTTCGTCCTGAACCTGCTCTGCGTCCATTTGTATCCCGAATGGAGCTACGGACGTTCTTTTTGCGTGGGCATGGTCGGCCTTTTGTATAATGCGATCACCCCGTTTTCCAGTGCCGGTCAGCCAATGCAGATTTACTTTATGAGAAAAATGGGAATGGACACAGGGAAGGCCGGCTCCATTATTGCGGTCAAGACCCTTACCTATCAGATCGTTATGGTGCTGTATTCCCTCGTACTGGTTGCCATGAAACTGCGTTTTTTTCAGACGAGCGTCAGCAATTTTTCCTTTGTAACGATTATCGGGCTAATCAGCAACAGCGCCTTTATCACTCTGGTAGCCCTGTTCATGATCAGTGAGACCGCCACGGATAAAATTGTGACGGGCGTGATCCGATTTCTTCATAAAGTGAAGCTTTGCAGACATCCCAAGGAACGTTATGAGAAAATCCACAGCCAACTTGAGATTTTCCACGGTGCTTCCAAGCTGATGGGGAGATCGGTCAGGCTGTATGCCGTTGTAATGGTTTTCACTGTTGTTCAGATCACGCTGAACAGCCTGATTCCCTATTTTATTTACCGAAGCTTCAACATAGGCTCCGCGCCGGTCACAACCATGGTGGCGGCCCAGGTGTTCGTAGCCATGGTCAGCGCGTTTGTACCGCTGCCGGGAGCTTCCGGCGGCGCGGAAGGCAGCTTTTATCTGTTTTTCGGCATGTTCTTTCAGACCGCGATCATCCCCGCGATTCTTCTGTGGAGAATCATTACCTATTATTTCAATATCCTGTTCGGCGGCGTTTTCGCTTATGCCGCGCAAAAGCGTTACCACGTGCAGGCGCCGGACGAATTAGAAAAACGATAGGCCGGGAATGGTCAGTGTAAGCAAGCTTTATACCAATGCGCCAAGGGCTTATCATGTGCCAATTTTATCATCCCTTTTTCCGGCATCAAATTTTCTTAATGCAGCGTAGCAGAGTGTTCGCAGACAGAATGCATTATCCTAAATAATACGCCCAAAGAGGCTGCTGTAAATCGCCTCGCTTAAATAATACGCAAAGATGCGTCCTGATTCGGCTTTTTCCAGCCGCTTCAAGGCGCATCTTCTGTTCTTAAGGCTGTTCACTTTGTACAACTTGCCGTCGCAAATTTATTTTGCAACAGCCCATTCCTTTTACAGTTATAGGTTTTTACATCGGACTGCGGAACGATCTTAACGGCTATTTCAAACGCTTGATTGCTTCTTTGGTTTTGATCAAATATTCCTTTATCAGCCCGATATCGTTTTTTGCGAGACCCAAATACAGCAGGTCCGTGACGATGAGAGAAGCGTTGCGTGAAGCAATTGCGCCCAGCCGTAGCTCTCTCTCCGAGGAGGGAATATAGAGCAGAATATCTGAAAGCTTCGCCAAAGGACTTTTTTTGAACTGGGTAATGCTGATGACGGGGGTTCCCAGCTCTTTCGCAAGCTGTACGGCAGTGTTGACCTCGCGCGTCGTCCCGCTGTAGCTAACGGCGATTGCCGCATCCCTGTCCGTCATGTGAGCCGCGGCGGGCAGCTGATAATGAAAGTCGCTTTGATACACGACCCTGCGGTTTATCCGCGTCAGCTTCTGCATAAAATCCATGCACACGATGCCCGATCCGCCGACCCCGAAAAGATAGACCGTGTCGCAGTGAAGCAGCAGGTCGACCGCCTTTTCCAGGCTTGCGGCGTTGATGAGCCGGTATGCTTGATTTTGCAGCATAGTATTCAGGTTTTCCGCCTTTTTCAGGACGGTCTCCATCGAATCCTGTTCCTGAATCATGTCGTCGTAATTCGTGATTTCAGAGGTTCTGTCCTTGGCCAGATCGACTTTCAAATCAGTAAAGCCGTTATAACCCAGTTTTTTGGAAAAGCGTATCACCGCGGCGGCAGAAACGCCGACGCGTTCCCCCAAAGTCTGTGAAGAGTTTAAGGGAACCTCGTCAATATGGTTAAGGATGTAATCCGCCAGCTTTTTTTCCGTATCCGTGTAGCTGGAGGCTCCTTCCCGTATTTTATAGATGCAGCTCATGTGTAAACGCTTCCTTTTCTTAATTCAATCTCTTGGGAGTACGGCATCCCGGCTTTTAAGCGAGCGGATTGCCCTCGACAGATTGCCCAGGTTATCGTTCAGCATGGTTTCACATTTGCTTTTGGAAAGACCGGTCAGCGCCATGCAGATTGCCACTTTTACGTCGGAACCGCTGGACTGCAGATATTTTGCGGCTTCTTCGTAGCTGCACCCGGTGCTTGACAGGATAATCCGCTTTGCCCGCTCGACCAGTTTTTCGTTTGTCGGCTGTACATCCACCATCAGGTTCCTGTATACCTTTCCATATTGTACCATAAGCGCGGTGGAAATCATATTTAAAATCATTTTTTGTGCGGTACCGGATTTCATGCGTGTGGAGCCGGTAATGACTTCCGGTCCGACAAGAACCTCGATTTTGGTTTGGGCATGCGCTGAGATTTCAGCGTTGCTGACACAGCTGATCGCCCCGGTGTAAGCTCCGATCTCTGTTGCGTAATCCAGACCGCCGATCACGTACGGCGTTCTCCCGCTTGCCGCCAGACCGATAACGGTGTCGTTGCTGTTCAGCGAAATGCGGATGAAATCCTGCTTTGCGAGAGCGAAATCATCCTCCGCTCCTTCCTTCGCCTTGATCAGCGCCTCAAATCCGCCGGCGATGATGCCCTGAATCAGCGTGGGCTCCACACCGTAGGTCGGAGGACATTCGCTTGCGTCCAGGACGCCCAGCCTGCCCGAGGTGCCCGCGCCGATATAGATGACCCTGCCGCCGCGCATCATGCGCTTGTGTGCTTCATCCACCAGCTCCTGAACGGCAGACAGCACCTTTTCTACGGCAAAAGCGACCTTTTTATCCTCCTCGTTTATGACCTGAAGCATCTCAATGGTGCTCATAACATCAATTTCACGGCTTTCTTCGTTCTTTTGCTCTGTTTCAAGCAGATCTAGGTTTGTGATCATTTTGCATATCTCCCTTAGAATATTGTGGTGTGTGAAAGGAATCGATTTAGTTCCTATCATGTACATTGTCAAATCTGTTTCCAAATAAATAACCGACAATGTAGTCATTTAGCGACGGCTGCTTTTTTAAAAACGTTTCTTGGTAATTTAATTATAAACAATAAAAATAAAAATTCAATATTTATTTTAAAATTATAAAATTAAATTTTGGAAGTTTTCTTTTAAAATACGATTTTATATGAAAATATAGGCTTAAATAATGCAATTTATA
>UREO01000295.1 GCA_900546895.1 uncultured Oscillospiraceae bacterium | reverse complement strand
AGATCTGCGCATGTCTCGTGGGCTCGGAGATGTGTATAAGAGACAGGTCAATATCCTTGCCGCCGATCCGGTAATTGATACGGCCGTCCTGCGGGATGCGTTTTTCGGCGATATTCATGCCGCCGATAAACTTGATGCGGGAAACCACCGAGGGAATCAGCTCGGCGCTGGTTTCCATATACAGGCTGAGCCGCCCGTCCACTCGGAAGCGGATGCGCATGGACTTCTCCTCCGGCTCAATGTGGATATCGCTCGCCTTGAGCAGGACCGCCTGCTCGATCATATTGTTGACAAAGCGGATGATCGGCTGGTCCGTCCCGGTCTGGCCCTCAAGCTGGTCCGGCGGGATGTCCGGCTGGGCGGTGGAAAGCTCCCGCGCGGCGGCGAACGCTTTTTGAGTGGTGTACAGCTCGCGGATTTTTGTTTCCAGCTTTTCGCGCTCCGCAATGACGGGATTCACCTTTAATTTGGTATAGATCCCGATATCGTTGATCCCGTTGTAATCCAGCGGGTCCGCGACCGCCACGGTCAGAATGCTGCCCGAACGGCTGATGGGGACGATCAGATTGGAGCGCGCCAGTTCCTCCGGTACCAGCGACGAAAGGGAAGGGTCCACGCTGACGGAGGAAAGGTCGAGGTAGGGAATGGAGAGCTGCTGTTCCAGCGAACGGATGATCTGCATTTCCGTCAGAAAGCGGTTGTCGATCAGAATCCTTCCCAGACGCACATTGGTGCCCTTTTGCCGCTCCAAAGCCTGCTGGAGCTGTTCCGCGGTGAGCACCCCGGAATTGATCAAAATCTGTCCAAGCTTCAAATTCGTAATTTTCATGATAGGCTCCTTTACATATTCAGCAAAGACATGTACCAGACGGCGAAAGACTCGATCTGGCGGTGAAACGCCAGAAACAAAAGCAGGCTGAGGCACAGATACGGCCCGAGCGGAAGATAGAGGTTGCGTATCGGCCGCCTGCGCAGCAGTAAGGAAAGAATGTAGAAAAAAGCTAGGAAAACGGTCATCAAAAATACGAGAAAGAAGGAAGGGAATCCTGTCAGTATTCCCGCGGCGGCGAAAAGCTTGACGTCGCCGAAGCCCATCGCTTCTTTTCTGTAGGCGATTCTCCCTACGACGGCAAACAGAAGCATCAGGATCAGCCCCGCGGCCGCTCCGTAAAGAGGGGAAAGCCAGCTTGTGTGGAACAGGCGGGTGCCGCTCAGAAGATCGTAGCCGGACACGGCGGTAAAAATCACAAACAGCACCAGGGTAAACTGATCGGGAATAATGAAATATTTACTGTCCGCCGCCGCAATCATCGGCAGGACGACCGCCGCGGCGCAGAAGGCGAAAAAGAAAAAGAGATCGCCTTTATATTGTAAATAGATCAGGATGAACGACAGGGAAAGGGCGACCGTCATCCAGATGCCGTATGGCTTGAAAAAGAGCCTTTTGCGGGAAAGATCCTCTCCCGGCTGCTCGTCGTAGTCGCAGAACCATCTCGCGGGCAGCGCGTTGAACAGCCCTACGCTCAGGTTTGCCAGCACCGCCGCGGCAGGGATGCAGAACAGGCACACAACGGCGTCGTAAACGCGCCCGGCTTGCACGGAATTCAGTGAGATCATTGCTTGGCGCCCCCGGAAAAATAATACAGGGTCATGGTGAGCACCGCGTCCACTTTTCCGGTACTGTCCGGCCCCGCGTATTTGACGCGATTGACGAAATAGACCCCTTTGGATTCGTTTTCAAAATAACCGACCAGTGCAGGCAGCTGCGTTTGGGTACACAGGACGTTCAGCTCAATGGACGCCGTGTAAAGCTGTTGTCCGCTTGCGGCTGTTTTGCCCTTTTCGGCCTGTTCCGGGCCGACGTCGATGGTTTTCAGCGTGACTCCGGAGGAACCCACAATTTTTCCGATATCCTCGGCAACGTTTTTTCCCGTTACCGCCGTATCGGCTTTCTCTTCATTCAGCTGCGTTTTCAGGCCGTCTATTTTCTGCTGCAGATCGCTGAACCGGGCCGACTGCAGCTCATAGGTCTGCAGCTGTTCCAGATTGCCGAGGTGCTCTCCGTTCAGATCGGAAACCTTCTGGTTCAGAGGGAGAAAGATATAGTTTACATAAAGCAGAAGCACCAGGGAAAAACCGAACAGATAAAGCAGGACGCCGGATACTTTTATACTTTTCATTGCTGTCCACCGTCCTTACTGCCGGACTTCAAGGGAGTGAAGCCCTTTACGCTGAGGGAAACGCTGCAGGTGCACAGGCCGTCGGAGCCGACTTCGGCCCGGAACGGAACGGCAATTGCAAAATAACCGTTGGATTCCACCTGACGCTTGACGGTTAGATAGTCGCTGTAACTTGCAGTCGTAAAGGTAAGGGAGACGGTACCGGTCATATTGTCCAGCTCACAGTTTTCCACCGATTTTGCTTTTGCAGTGATCTGGCCGATCAGCCGGTCCGTAATTTCTTTCGCGTTGCTTTTGCCGGAGGGGAGCAGCTTCTGGTCGCTTTTCAGCTTGGAAAGCTGCTGTTCCAGTTCGCTCTGCTCCCGTAAAAGGGCTTTTACCTCCGTATATTTCGGGTCGCTTAGGGAGGACTTGTCCTGAGCCTGTTGTTTCAGCGCGGACAGGTAAATCATCGGTTCCAGCGCCATGACTCCGACGGCGAGCAGCGTGACGGCGGCCAGCACGGCCACGTTTGCCGCGCGCGTGCCCGATATGGATTTTACCAGAAGCAGGAAATCGATATCTTCGGCCTTTTTTGCGGCCAGAATCCCCGCGGCGGTAAAGAAGGCGGCGGGCTGAAAGCCGGCCCTTTTGGCGGCCGCGTTGACGGCGGGCAAGGGAACGGAAAGAGAGGCGATATTTTCAATCGGAATATCCAGTTCCAGTCTGGCGCAGAATTCGTCAAATTTGGGTACAACGGAAAGGCCCCCGCACAGAATCAGCCGGTTCAGCTCCAGACGCTCGCTGGAAAGGACCATGCGGATATTGCGGACGGCCTCGCTGACGCTGGCGTCCAGCAGATCGGAAACGTGCCGCGCCGCGGCTTCGTCGTTTTCCACGGTGAATCCGTAGGCGGTCACGCTTCTGACCGTGTCGGCAAAGGACACCGAGCGGTTTCGCATGATGATTTCGACAATGTCGTCGAAAACCGTTTCAAAGGTTCTCTGAAAAACGGGCATCCCGTTCTGAAAGAGAACAAGGCGTGTTTTTGCATAATCAAAATCGAGCAGGGCGATCGTCTGATCCCGTTCGGCCGGAATCGATTTGCCCGCGTGTAATAATCCGCTGATGGGCGGAACGATCTTCATGACGTGAAGGCCGTATTTGGAAAAGGCTTTCCGGATGTCCCCGAGCAGCTTGGTTTTTACCGCGAAAAGGGAGCTTGTCAGCTTTCCAGTGAGCGGGTTTGCACGGTTGTACTCGTAGTTCTGGATCATATAGCTGTCCACGCCGTCCTGAAGCACGGTTTCGGCTTCCAGCCCGGCCAG
>UREO01000294.1 GCA_900546895.1 uncultured Oscillospiraceae bacterium | reverse complement strand
GTATTACAACGATGCCCGCCGGAACGAGGTCATCAGCCTTTACGGCGGCAGGGTGAAAAAAGAGGACGTTCCGGCGGCCACGCAGTTTTTTACCACGGATTGGGTCGTGCGCAGCATGGTGGACAATTCTCTCGGCCAGTACTGGCTGGAGCGGAATCCGGACAGCGCGCTCAGAGAAAAGCTGGAATTTTATCTTGGGGCGGAAAATGCCGGCGTCCGGGAAAACATATCACCGCAGGAGCTGAAGCTTCTCGATCCGTGCATGGGCAGCGGGCATATCCTTGTCTACGCGTTTGACCTGCTGATTGAAATTTACCGGGAATGCGGGGTGAGCCCACAGGACGCGGCGGAGCTGATTCTTCGCCGCAACCTTTACGGGTTTGACATCGACAGGCGTTCCTGGCAGCTTGCCTGCTTTGCGCTGCTGATGAAGGCTCGCGGATATAATGCGGATATTCTGGCGCTTGGAATCCCGCTGAACCTGTATGTTATCCGGGAAGGGCCCGGGATCGGTGAGGACCTGCTGTCCTTTGTGGCAAACGGCGACGGGCAGATCAAAGCGGATTTGCAGAATCTTCTTTCGGCTCTTCACGGGGCCGCCGAATACGGCAGCCTGCTCCGTGTGGAGCCGGTCGGCTTTGACCGGATTTTCCGGCGGGTGGAGGAAATCAGGCGGCAGCCGTGCGACAGCCTGTTTGCGCTCGCGTACCGGGAAGATACCGTCCATAAGCTTTTGCCGTTGCTGCGGCAGGCCCGGGCAATGGCGGGAAAATACACGGTGGTTGCGACCAATCCGCCATATCTGAACCGTATGAATAAAAAACTGAAATCTTATATCAATCGGCATTACCGCGACTATGCCGGGGACCTGTTCTCCGTATTTATTTACCGTAGCTTCGGTTTTTGCATTCCAGACGGTTACTGCGCTTTTATGTCGCCGTTTGTCTGGATGTTCATCAAATCGTATCAAAAATTAAGGGAATACATCATCCGGGAAAAATCGATCTCCTCACTGATTCAGCTGGAGTATTCCGCTTTTGACGAGGCCACCGTGCCGATCTGCACCTTTGTGCTGAAAAACGGGCAGGAAAGCAGACCCGGCGTGTATCTGAAGCTCTCCGACTTCCGCGGCGGCATGGAGGTGCAAAAAGAAAAGGTGAGGGAAGCGGTGCAAGCTCCGCACTGCTCCTACCGCTTTGAAACTCCTGCAAAGCAGTTCGCCCGGATTCCCGGTATGCCGATCGCCTACTGGGCGGGCGAAAAGTCAGGGGAGATATTCTCCTCCGTCCCGCCCCTTTCCGAAAGCGCGGCGGTTACGAACGGGCTTTTTACCTGTGACAATAAACGCTTCCTGCGTTTTTGGTACGAGGTAGCTCCTGAAAACATCCATTTCCATTGTACCGATCGGGCCGACTGCCTGCAGAGCAGCCGGAAATGGTACCCCTATAACAAGGGCGGCGATTTCCGGAAGTGGTACGGCAATCAGGAATACGTAGTCAATTTTCAGCATTTCGGGCAGGAGATCAGCAAGTTCCGTGTTAAGTCGGGACAGTCCGCTTCCTTTCCCGGTCAAGGCTTTTATTTTGAACAGAGCGTGTCCTGGTCGTTCGTCAGCTCCTCCAAATTCGGCGTAAGGTATTATCCGAAGGGCTTTGTGTTCGACATTGCCGGGTCCTCCGTTTTCCCGAACCGGGAGGATGATTTCTATTATATTCTTGGATTTTTGTCCAGCAGCTGTGCTTTTTTCATGCTGAGCCTGATGAATCCCACGCTGAACTATCAGGCGGGCAATATCGCCAAGCTTCCGCTGCGGGTGGATGAAACCGTGAAACAGCGGGTCGGCATGCTGGTCGCTGAAAATATCGAAATTTCCAGAGAGGACTGGAATTCCTTTGAAACCAGCTGGAATTTTCAAACTCATCCGTTGCTTCGTTTCAGGACGAAGGGAAAAAACTGTAAAATTGCCGATGCCTTTGCGGCGTGGAAGACTTTTACCGACCTCCGTTTTCAGAGGATGAAGGAAAACGAGGTAGAGCTCAACCGGATTTTTATCAATCTTTACGGTCTTAGCGAACTGAAGCCTTATGTGGAGGATGAGAACGTCACCATCCGCCGCGCGGAGCTTTCCCGCGATATCCGTAGCTTCCTCAGCTTCGCGGTGGGCTGCCTGTTCGGACGGTACCCCGGCTATGACCCGCAGGAAGGGACAGATCTCCTGCCCGTTACCCCGTATCTGGAAAACGACCTTGCCGTGCGGCTGGTTTCCTTTGTGAAGCTTGTGTTCGGTGAAGAAACGCTGGAAGAGAATCTCTCTTTGATCGTTTCCGCGCTCGGAGGGAGCGGCAGCGCGGTGGATGTTATCCGGAGCTATTACGGGAATGAATTTTACCGTGAGCATATTCGTATTTATAAAAAGAGGCCAATTTACTGGATGATTGACGGCGGCGCTTTTCAGGCGCTCTGTTATATGCATGCCTATGATGAAAATACCTTCGCCCGCGGGCTGAATCTTTTGAGAAAAACGCAGTCCGGGCTTGAAAAACAAGCGGAAAAGGAAGGGCTGACCAAAAAACAACACGAAAGACTGGCGGAGCAGCTTACCCGGCTGCGGGATTTCGGAGGACGGCTGGAAACTGCCGCGAACAAGAAAATCCGGATAGATCCGGATGACGGTGTGTTGACGAATTACACAAAGGTGCAGGGAGGGGAAGCACTTTTTCCCCCAATCAAATGAATAAGTGAGGTTTAGGCATGATAAAAGCAGTGGTACTGGATATGGACGGAACGATGTTTGACACCGAACGCCTTTCGATCGACGGCTGGAAGAAGGCCGGCGAGGCGCTCGGGTGCGACGACGTGATGGAATTGATTGAACAGGCGATGGGAATTACCGCCGCCGCTGAAAAAGAACTGTTTTTCACAAAATATGGCCCCGGCTTTCCGTTTGAAGAATTCAGAAGGATCAGTGCCGATTACAGCAGGGACTATATCAAAGAGAACGGCGTCCCGGTAAAAGAGGGGCTGTTTGAACTGCTGGACTATCTGAAACGGGAAGGCTACAGAATCGCAGTCGCAACGTCCTCTACGCGCAGCAGCACCATGAGTCATTTTGAAAATACAAAAATGACCGGATACTTTGATCAGATCATTTGCGGCGACATGATTGAAAAAAGCAAGCCCGACCCCGATATTTATCTGAAAGCTGCCCAGGCGCTTCAGCTTCCTGCGCAGGAGTGCCTGGCGCTGGAGGATTCTCCGAACGGAATTCTCTCCGCTTACCGCGCGGGGATGAAAACCGTTATGATACCGGACACGATTCCCGCAAATCCGGAGCTGGAGAAAATGCTCTTTGCGTGCGTCTCTACTCTCCGCGGCGTCATTCCGGTGCTGGAAAACCTAAAAAAATAAAGCAGAATCATTCTGCAGTTGTCCATTTGTATTTTGCATCATCCGTAATCAGCATCAAAAAAGGAGCATGCTCTATATGAC
>UREO01000293.1 GCA_900546895.1 uncultured Oscillospiraceae bacterium | reverse complement strand
TGTGGGCGGCCTGCAGACTCCAGATAATCCCGTTTTCCTCTTCATGGTACAGAAGATATTCCTTGATATCCTCAAAGCCTAAAATCCCGTCTTCAAAACAAATAATATTTTGAACGCCGGTTTCCGTGTTCTGTAATTCTGCCTGATTTGTGTCCATAATTTCCTCCTTGTTAGCTGTTAGAAAAAACAGCCTCCCGAAGGGGGCTGTATCCATTTTGCATTATGCGGTCACATTCATCTTCGGCGGCTGATAGTCGGGGCTGGCCGACGGCGGAACGTACTGGGGCTTGCCCAGATATTTGAATTCCACACGGGCATATTCTTTCACAACAAACTCAACGCTTGCGGGGGTGAATTTCAGCTTCGGCCTGTTTTTCGTCAGCCACTCGTAATTCTGCCTGTCCGTTTCGTATTGAACGGAAAGACTCTGCGTGTCCCAGTCAAAATCGGCAGGATAAGCGGGAATCCCGATTGTGCTTTGGATCGTGGGCTGAATATGCTGAAAAGTAAAAGCGCTCAATGTGCTTGTGCTGTCTTGTGTTTCCATTAGCGATTTCTCTTCCTTTGCAAGATCGGCGGTGCCGCTCATGGACATCAAAATCTGATCTTCATAGGAAACCGGACCGGTTTGGTGCCCGGCGGTTGATCTTGCCTTGTATTTGTACTCACGCGTATCGAAATACAGCCTGGGCGTGTAGGGGGTTAAATCCGTAAAATCTACAATCCCCTGTTGAAAAAAATTGTCGTCGGATATTTCCAGCTTCGCATTGTGGACTTTCATTTCAAAAGAAAGGGGAATATGAATGATATCCAAAAGCTGTTCCATTTTTAACTCACCTCGCCTGCTGTGTGCTCCCTACCTCATGAAGTCCAAAAAGGTCGGCTGAAGAATCTGTGCGCCAACCTTTAAAGCGGCGCTGTAGGAAGACTGCTGATAGAGCTGCGCCGTAACGGCTTCCTCAAAATCAATATATTCGGTGCTGTCGATTTTTTCAAGGACTTTATCACCGATGGATGTCAGGTTAGTCAGCGTTGTCGAAAGAAAAGTAGATTTTGAACCGTATTCTGCAATTTTGTTGATCACAGCGTCGTCCTGATCGTTGAAATTGTCCAGAAGGGGCTTTATTTCATCGTAAGAATAAGTAAAATTAGAGGCATTCTCACCGCCGTCAAGCTTGTCGGCAATCTGCCCGAGAAGGGTATAAAGATTGTTGGAAACACCGCCGTCTGTGGCGCCGTAGCCAATAATCGATATGCCGGGCATAGCGGAGTTATAGACGCTTTGGCTGTTGATTGCCGTGCTTCCGCTTTCCGTGTTGAGCCCCAGACCGATGTTGACGAAGGTTTGCTCATTGGCAAGCTTCTTCAGGCCTTCCGAACCGATGGTATCCGTCGCCGTGGCCGTCTGGGCCGAAGTGTCTACCGGGCAGTTCAGATCACCTGAGATTGCCGCTTTTGACAAGTCGAAAGACGATAAGTCAGGAGAGTTTTTCAGCGCTGTCAGCACATCGCTGTTTTTCGCACCGGTAGGAAGAGTGACAGTTAATGTTTTAGAAGAGGTATCCGCCGAAGCAGAAGGAGTGGCGTTTGCCACGGTGTTTACTTGAATTTTGTAGCCGTTGAACTGTGTATCTCCCAGCGTAATCTGTGCTCCGTTATAGCTCAGAGTGGAGCCTGCTTCAATTTTGCCTGTGTTGACGTCGATGCCGCGGTACAGCAGATTCCCGTTTTCGCCGACGGAAAAAGGAGGGTCGTTGGTATTGGCGCCGCCGAAAAGGTATCCATCGCCGAACTGGGTGTTCATTTGTGTCAAAATGGTTTGCTGATACCCGCGGAGCGTTTTCGCAATCGCACTCCGTCCGGTGTCGGAGGTGGTGTCGCTGATGGCCTGAAGGCATTCGCCTGATCCCGCCTCTGACAGGACCTTTTTGATGCTCAAAAAGGTGGAGTTTGCGGTTGTAAGCTTATCAGCCGCGTCGCTCAGTTCGCTTTGATAACTTTGATTTTTCAGATATTCACGCCGGAGCGCGAATGCTTTAGAAGCCGAAAACGGGTCTTCCGACGCTTTGTCGAACTTCCGCAGCGACAATTCCTGTTGATTTGCCGCGTTCAGCGCATTCAGTGAACGATTCAGGTTTGTGTTATATTGTTTCATGACCATTCCCATGGTGATTCTCATAGCTGCCGTCCTCCTTTTAAGCCGTGGGGATTATCTTCCTACTATCCCCATTTTATTGATGATCGTATCCAGCGCCTCGTCCAGAGTAGTCATAAACCGGGAAGAAGCGGTGAGGGACTGGTTGTACATAATCAGGTTGATGCCTTCCTCGTTAATGTCAACAGAGGATACGGAGGCTCTTTGCGTGTCGATTTCCGTAAGGGTGGAATTATAGGTGATGTTCTGCCGGTTGATGTCGCTTTTTTGCAAGGCGAGCACGGAAACCGACAAGTCCGATATAAAGGAATCGATGGATGTGGTGAACAGAGTCGTGCCGCCTGTATTATCGTCGGCGGTCGTGTAAGTCTTGTCTTTGCCGAGCTGGTCGATCATGTAAAGCACGTTGTCGCCCTTGCTGGAAGTATTCACATCGTCCGTCTGTTTGGTGGCGGTGATATAAGAGCTGGTCGCGGTGTTCCACGCAGTGGAAATACTGATGTTCCCGGCGTTGATGTCGGTGGTTGACGTGCCGTCCAAGGTGGTGAACAACGGCTTGTTGTTCCCGGCGGCGTTCGTGCTGTTTGCCTTGTTCATCGTATCCGCGAAATCCACGGCGAGCTTGTCCAGCATCTTCTCATAATAGCCGAGGCCGCGTTCCGCGGAGGCGGAGTCGAATTCCCCGCTTTCGTTCAGCATGGAAAGATATCCGCCGAACGCTCCTGCCGTCAGGTCCGCGTTGCCCATAACGACGGGACTGTCATCGTCATCGTTGATGATGTTGCCGTCGGAGTCCCTCGCCGGGACGGCGTTTCCGGCGAGATCTTTCAGCGCCATTTCGACTTTGCCGCTGCCGTCCGTTTTCATGCTGAACTCGCTGTAATCCCCGTTCGCCACCAGACTGAATTTCTGATCACCGGACACAAGGTCAATGTGCAGCTCCGAAACCGAACGGTCGGAACCGATCGGCACCGTTTCGGTAGAAACCTCAATATTGGCATACTTTGACAGCTCGTCGATCATGGTATTGCGCTGATCGGTCAGCTCCAGTGCGGAGGTGCCGGAAATTTCCGAGCTTTTTATTTCCTGATTCAGGTGCGCTATATTTTTTAAAAGATTATTTACTTTTGTAATTGCGTCGTCCTGCAGAGACTTTGTCTGCTCGTTTCGGATTTTCGTCAGCCGCTGGGATGCGCTGTTGAACGCCTTGGTCAGAAGTGCCGCAGAGTTCTTGACGATGTTCTCGCTGGAATAGGTAGGGGAAGACGCGAGCGTATTCAGCTGTGTAATCAGGTCCGAAAACTGTGCGCTGAGTCCGTCCTTGGAGGATTCGTCGAA
>UREO01000292.1 GCA_900546895.1 uncultured Oscillospiraceae bacterium | reverse complement strand
GCCATCAATGTCATTGAATCATTCAATATCCGCTTCTCCACAATCGTAAACATCGTTCTACCTCTTATTTAAAAATTTACGCCATGCGCGCAATCTGCAATCCGATGGATTTCGCGCATGGCGTCCCTTTTTATAAAAAATCAGGAGATTTTATTCGTACGGTTAAAAGGAGGATTGCCGCCGAGGACATTGACCACTTCCTCGGCCACTTTGCGCTGCAAGGTGAAAATCGCTTCTTCGCTGTACCACGCGCAGTGGGGCGTGGCGATGACGTTGTCCATCCTCAGCAGCTCGCTTTCCTGAAAGATCGGTTCGCTTTCAAAGACGTCCAGACCGGCTCCGGCGATTATCCCGGATTTCAGCGCCTGAATCAGCGCCTGTTCTTCGATGACCGGCCCGCGGGCCGTATTGATCAGGAAGGCGGTCTTTTTCATGAGTGCAAAAGCCTTTTCGTCAAACAGATGTGTGGTGGAGTCCGTCAGCGGGCAATGGATAGAAATAAAATCGCTTTCCCTGCACAGGGTCTCAAAATTCACAAGTTCCGCGCCGCGCTCCCGGGCGGCTTCCGGCGTCATATACGGGTCAAAGGCCACGATGCGTATACCGAACCCGGACATTTTTTTCGCCACCAGCGAAGGAATCCGGCCCAGACCGACCAGCCCCAGCGTGGAACCGGCCAGACGGAAAAGCGGAACCGTGCTGGTGTAGCCCCAGTCTCCGCCGCGCAGCGCCTTTGTAATCACGGGCAGCTTTTTCGCCAGCGCCAGAAGCAGCGCGATCGCGTGGTTGGACACCTCGTCAACGCCGTAATCAGGAACATTGCAGACGTAAATCCCCTTTTCGGTCGCCGCCACGGAATCAATGTTATTGACGCCGATACCGTATTTAATAATCATTTTGCAGTTCTGCATATGATCGATGATTTTCCTGGTGATAACCGCGTACTGGACAATGACCGCGTCCGCGTCCCGCACCGCGGCGATGATTTCTTCTTCCGTCTTTAAATGGCACGCCTGCAGCTGTGCGCCGGATTCCGTGATGATTTTTGTTTCCTGGTCAACATTTGGGTATTCAAAATCTGTGATAACAACCTTCATATTTATCCCTCTATTCTTAAAATCAAAGGATTCCGCTGAGCTCGGCTATGGCATAGGCGCCGAGAGCCGAAAGCGGCATTCCCTCTTCGCTGACAAAGTGCTCCACCTTTTCAAAATATCCGTCATGCTCCAAAATATCGGCAAAGGCGGTGCTGAAGGGCTCCTTTCCGCCCACGACCACCGTCGTGTCCCGGGTGACCTGAAGCGCTGCGGAATTTTTAATCGCCGTTATATCGTTCTGAAGCGCAACGCCGAAGATGAAATTCGCAACCTTCTCCTTATCCCCGGTCACGAACTGGTTCAGGATTCTGCCGGAAAAACAGGCGCGGCCGATTCCGCATTTCAGCGCTGTATCGTAACCCAGAAGCATCATCTCTTTGTCGTAGGTGCTTTCTTCCACAAACTTTCTTCCGACGGCATCCGCTATGATGGTGTCGTTTGTGATGGACGCCAGCAATTCACCGGTAATCGTCGTAAGACAGCCCGTCATTTTCCCTTCGCCGTCAACGGAAACGAATTTTGTATGTGAGCCCGGAAGAATCAGCAGATGGTTCCGTCCTCTCGGGTATCGGTCAATAATGGCGACACTCTCCACTTCTTCCCCTCGCATAATGTCCATGGCTTCAAAATTTTCAAGGGTGATTTTCCCGCCGGAATTTTTCACACCCGGGATAAACCAGATCGGCACAGGGCAGACGTCTTCCAGCAAAACGGATTTTGTTGCTTTCGCAAGGTCTTCCTTGCCGGCGGGGACTACGACATGCGGAATTTCGACCAGCCCCACATTGGAAGTAATCATGCCGCTTGCGATGACGCGTCTTACGTCTTCATAACGGATGTGATTTTCTGCGATTAATTTGTCCAGGCACTCCTTTACGGCCGCCTTCAATTTGCTGTTGTTGCCGTCGATAGCGGTGTTGCGGACCCCTACGTGGCTTTTTTTCTCATCCATCTTTTCGCGTTTTTCATTCCATAAAATGCAGCGCGTGTTAGTCGTACCGGTGTCGACGGTAATGATGTATTTTCCCATATGATTTTCCTCCGTTCTTTCTGTTAAAGAAGCCGCTTTCCGTATTGACACAACAGAAAGCGGCTTTCGGGCGAACCCTTTTGGGACAGGGTTTCTAAATTGCCGTTATTTTTTCAGGTACAGAGTGGTGGGGATCGGGATTACCTCGTCAACGCTTTCTCCGTTGATCAGCTTTACGGCTGTTTCCAAGCCCGTATAACCCAAGCCGTGGTTGTTGGAATCCAAGGTCAAAGCCAGCTGACCGTTGTCAACCGCTTTTTTTGCGTCATCAATCGCATTTTGTCCAGAAATCAGGATTTTTCCTTCTTTACCCGCCTGAGCAACCGCCTGTACGGCTCCCATTGCCATTTCGTCGTTAGCGGCAAAAATCGCTCTTACATTCGGATGCGCCTGCAGCAGATTCTGGGTCACCGTCATGGCCTTTGCACGGTTCCAGTCCGCTGTCTGGGAAGCGACAACCTTGATCCCGCTGTACTTCTTAAAGGTGTCGTTTGCACCTTTGACAAGATCCAGAGAGGTCTGGGCCCCGGCTTTTCCTTCCAGAATCATGACTTCGCCGGTTTGATCCATCATCGAGCTGAGCTTTTCAGCAATGGTGGTAGCGCAGTCATAGCTGTCCACACCGACAAAGGCTGCCATTTTGGCGCCGGAACTGGTATCGATCTTTGTATTGATCGCAATTACGGGAATGTTGGCGGCGTTCGCTTTTTCCACACCCGGAACAATCCCGGAGGAATCCGCCGGCGCAATCACGATGGCGTCCACGCCCTTGCTGATCGACTGCTCGATTTCGCTGATTTGCTCATCATTGTTTTCCGACTGTACGGGCGCAAGCGTCGTCAGGTTTACACCCGCTTTCTGAGCCGCTTCTTCAGCTCCCTCTTTTACCTCCACCCACATCGGGTTGGTCAGGTTTTTCAGGATCAGAACCACATTCTTTTTCCCGGTATTTTCCTTCGCCAAAGCTACAGAAGAAGTTTCAGCAGGAGTGGAAGCGGCCACTCCGTCCTGTGAGCAGCCTGTGAACATTGCGCCAAGAACCATAGAAGCGATCAGTGCTAACGAAAATGCTCTTTTCATACAAATCCTCTTTTCCATATTTACTGAATTATAAATTGGCCGAATATTTCGAGCCAAATCTATCAATAACAAGCGAAATAACGATGAATACTCCGAACACCGCATCCTGTAAAAGGGAAGAAACTCCGTTCAAATTCATGCCGTTTGCGATGAACACCATAATCAGAACGCCGAGAAGCGTGCGCTCAATGCCGCCCTTGCCTCCGGAGAAAGAGGTTCCTCCAATCAGGGTAGCGGCCATCATCTGCATGGTGAAATCGCTGCCTGTCTCTTATACACATCTCCGAGCCCACGAGACATGCGCAGATCTCGT
>UREO01000291.1 GCA_900546895.1 uncultured Oscillospiraceae bacterium | reverse complement strand
GTGTATATATATTATAAGTCAAGTACGCAAATTTGAGACCGATACTATAGCTAAGGAAAGCGTGAGATGGCGATTGAAGATTGCAGTCCAGCAGGAGTAGTTATTGAAAATACCAGCCAGTACATGATGATCATTTAATATTCGCCGCCAATAATCAACACAGTATAGCCAAAACCGGAAGCCTTTGGTTCCCGTCTTAGATATGATGTGTGAATGGAGTGAAAGCAATCGATTGCCCCGTTCTAAAAACTACAGATAGAATTGTTATCACAATGTTAAGAGAGACGGTTAAGATTGTTTTTCAAAATTCTGCAGGAACATTGGAACATAAAATCCGGAAAATGGTGAAAAGGCAAATCAGAAGGAGTGCAAGTATGAATCAGTATGTTATTGTATCAGATGCCACCTGCGACCTGCCGGCTGCTTTGACGGAGCAGCTTGAAATTGTTGTTATCCCAATGGAATTTACGATGAGCGGAAAAGTCTATCGGCATTTCCCCGACGCGCGGGAAATGAGCTTTCATACCTTTTATGAGAGAACGAAAAACGGAGAAATGTCCGTCACTTCCCAAATCAACAGCATTACCTATGAAAAATACTTCTGTCCGATTCTCGAACAGGGGAAAGACATTTTGTATATCGCGTTTTCATCCGGCTTAAGCGGTACCTATCAGACGTCACGGATTTCGGCGGACGATTTGATGGAGCGGTATCCGGGCAGAAAAATTGTCTGTATCGATTCCAAATGTGCTTCGGTGGGAGAAGGTTTGCTTGTTTATTACGCTGCCCGGAAAAAGCGGGAGGGTCTCGGCCTGGAGGAACTGGCGCAATGGGCAGAAAGAAACCGCGATCATATTTGTCACTGGTTTACCGTCGACGACCTGAATCATCTGAAACGGGGAGGAAGGGTTTCCGCATTATCCGCCGTGGTAGGAACGGCGCTGGGAATCAAGCCTGTGCTTCATGTTGACAAGGAGGGGAAGCTGCTTCCTGTTGCCAATGTGAGAGGCCGTAAGAAATCTCTGGAAGCGTTGATTGACCATATGGTCAAAACCTGTGTCCATCCGGAAGGCCAGACCATTTTTATCGGCCACGGAGATGACATGGAAGCGGCTGAATGTCTGAAATCACTTGTTCAGGAAAGGTTTGCTGTGAAAGAGATCGTTATCAGCGATATGGGTCCTATCATTGGAACTCATACTGGATGTGGAGTTGCCGCTTTGATTTTCATCGGGACGGAAAAATAAGTTTCTTTACTGCAAAAGGGGTTCCCGGCTGTTTTCGGCCGGGAACCCCTTTATAGGAATGTGATAAAGAATGGATTAATGGAAGATAGATAAAGTCAGGAACAGAGTGGACATCAGGGAAGCGACGAGGGAAACCACGGTAATCTGCGTGTTGATCGAGGGACCTGCAGTGTCCTTGAAAGGATCGCCGACCGTATCTCCGACTACCGCCGCTTTATGCGCATTAGAACCCTTGCCTCCGTTGTTGCCGGACTCTATGAATTTTTTGGAATTATCCCAAAGTCCGCCGGCGTTGCTCATGAACAGTGCCAGAAGCAACCCGCTGATAATATTGCCGCCGAGATATCCGCCGATGGCTTGGACGCCGCCGATAAATCCGACCAGCATGGTAATGATGATCGTGAAAAGTCCGGCTGGAATTAATTCCTTCAAAGCGCCGAAGGTGGCAATTTCAATACATTTGTCGTATTCAGGAACAACGCCTTCTTTGCCCTCCTTCAGGCCGAGGATTTCCCGGAACTGACGGTGGATTTCGGAAACCATTCTCTGGGCGTTGCGGTCCACGCCGAGCATCAGCATTGCGGAGAATACCGCAGGCACGGCGGCGCCGATGAGTAGCCCAAAGAAAACGATGGGGTTCATGATGTCGAAGCCGGTTATTCCTTCTAATCCAAGTACCGCCGCGGAATCATTTACCTGGCTGATAAATGCGCCGAGCAGGGAAATAACAGTTAAACCTGCGGCTCCGATTGCGAATCCCTTTGTGACCGCTTTAACGGTATTTCCCGCACTGTCAAGAGAATCCGTAATTTCCAGAACGTCATCGCCAAGGTTGCCCATTTCCGCAAGTCCGCGCGCGTTATCGACAATGGGCCCGTAAGCGTCGTTGGAGATAATCATACCGACAATGGAAAGCATACCGACGGCCGACATCGCAATGCCGTACATGGCATATCCGGGTCCGATCGGGTCACAGAGCTTGTAAGCTGCCAGAGCGGAAATCGCAATTCCAGTCATGGCGGGCAGAGTGCTGAGAAATCCGTAAGAAATACCGGACAGAATAGTAAATGCCGGACCGGTTTCGGATGCTTTCGCTACATTATGTACCGGCTTCTTTGTGTCGTCTGTAAAATAATCGCTTGCAATCCCGATGACGACGCCGACCAGAAGGCCGACTGCGCTCGCGCCCCAAATGCGCCATTGAAAGTTGAATATCCAGGTGGCAAGTGCCGTCAAAGCGCCAAACAGCGCTGTCGTCACATAGGTGCTACTGTTCAGCGCCTTTGTCGGGTTGCCGTGTTTGCCCATTCTGGCGGTTGCAACGCCGATAATCGACGCCAGCAAACCGAGGGCCGCGTAGCAGAATACCGTGCTTGTGTTTACAGTTCCGCCGGCCGATTTATCCAGAGCGGTCGCAAGGACAAGCGCAGCCGCCATGGAAGCAACGTTGGAATCAAATAGGTCGGCGCCCATGCCGGCGACGTCGCCCACATTATCGCCTACGTTGTCCGCGATGACCGCGGGGTTTCTGGGGTCGTCTTCCGGAATGCCGAGTTCAACCTTGCCGACCAGGTCGGCGCTGATATCGGCCGTTTTTGTGAAAATACCGCCTCCGGCTTTCGCAAACAGGGCAAGAGAGCTTGCGCCGAAGCTGAAACCAAGCAGGGCGGTCGTGTTGTTTGTAATCAGCATTACCAGCGCGACGCCGAGCAAGGTGCTTCCCACAACGGCCATGCCCATGACCGCGCCGCCGCGAAATCCTGACATGAAGGACGGCTTAATGCCGTTTTGCGCCGCTTCCGCTGTTTTCACATTTGCAATCGTGGCGATTCTGATGCCGATGACGCCTGCGATTGCGGAAAAAACGGTGCCGCACAGATACGCCAGAGCCATTACCAGATTGTCAAGAGGATTCCCCTTCCAAATTGGTGTTGGCAAAAATATAAGGATAAGGATTGCCGCAATACCGGCGAATTTCGCAAGAACCGTATACTCTTTGGTTAGAAATGTATTTGCTCCATTTTTAATCAGAGTGCCGACTTCTGCAATACGTTTGTTGGAAGACGGGCGTTTCTTGACCCATTGATACAGCCAGCCTGCGAAGAGAAAGGAGAGAGCTGAGATCACGATGGAAATCAATAGGAAAAATGTGACGGTGAATTGCATGGTACCAACTCCTTGTTAATAAAATGTTCATTTATTTCGCATTATATCACGATGAACTATGTAAATACAGATTAAAATAGACGGTTTTTTCGCTTTAATATTGTGTATTTTGA
>UREO01000290.1 GCA_900546895.1 uncultured Oscillospiraceae bacterium | reverse complement strand
AATCTCTGAATATCCCAAAGCAGCGAATTCCGGATATTCACGCCCTCCTTGAACCGTTTTATCGAAAAGCTGATGTGATCCGCGAGGGAGATATAAATTGCGTCGCTAATCTTTTTTCCAAGCTGAAGCCGCGCCTCGTTGACAATGCGCTCCGCCAGCTTCAGCTGTTCCAGCGGCAGCTTCAGAATCAGCTCTTCAAACTTTGCTGCCTGGGTTTTGTCCTGCAGGTAAAATATTTTTTCGACTTTTTCGCTTTCGACGGCCGCGCCGACTCTTTTGCCAAAGCAGACTCCTCTGCCCATAATGATTTTCTCAATGCCGTCCTGTTCTTTTACAATTGCGAAATTGTTGTTCAGAATCTTCACAATTTCCACATTTTCACCCCCTCTTTTGTAAAAACAAAAAAACCTATCATCCGTCCTGAACGGATGATAGGTTTAGCTTGTTTCATAAGATAACAATTACTACCCTCTATCCTTATTATAATAAAAATTTCATAATTGTCAATGACTATTTGACAAAAAAAGTGTTTCTTTTCAAATATTTGACAACAGATTGCCGGAACTTTGTTCAGAGGGAGAACCCCTTTTCACACGGCGGTCATTTCTCAATAAAACCTTTCAGTCCCGCTTCATCCAGAATTTTCACCTCCCGGTAGCGGGCGGCGGTCCAGCCCTTTTGGGAAAATCGGGTCAGGATGCGGCTGACGGTCACGCGCGAAACGCCCGCGAGTCCGGCCAGATCGTCGTGGGTGGCGGACACGGTTCCGTTTTTTTCCAGACTGAGCAGCAGCCGCGCAAGCCGCTGGTCGGCCTGCAGAAAGGTCATGGAATTGACCTGGGCGGAAAGCATGCGGATGGTCTGCGACAAATAAGTGAGCAGAAACATGGCGAGCTGCGGTTCCCGGCGGATACAGTCCATCAGGCTTTGCCGGGTGACTGTGATGATCTCGGATTTTACCAGCGTTTTGGCGCTGGAAACTCTCGGCATTCCGTCGAAAAAGGCCGCTTCGCCGAAGATGCTACCCGGCTCCAGAACGGTGAGGGTTTTTTCCATGCCGCTTTCCGAGCTGAGGAAAATTTTCACCCTTCCGCGCTTTAAATAATAAAATTCACCGGCGGGGGCCTCCTGCCAGTAAATCATACGGTCTTTCCCGTAGCCGCGGGGTGTGTGGGATTTTTCCAACACGCCCCCGATGTCTTTTTGCGGGAAAAGCTCCATTTTCCATCCCTCCGGCTTCTTCTTTGCGCCAATCTGCGGTTGAAAAACACAGAAATGGCATTTTTCCCCACCACAGACGGAGAAAAATAAAGAGTAATCATTAATATTTGTATAATTGTATCACATGTTACATTCTTTTTTCAAGTTTCCTGCCATAATACGATTAATGACACGGCCGCCGGCCGCCGGCGATGCGGGAACGGTGGAGGCGGACGGATGATAGGAGGATATCACAATGGGAATGACGATGACGCAGAAGATTCTTGCCGCGCACGCCGGGCTGGAGCACGCGGAGGCCGGACAGCTGATCGAGGCGAAGCTGGACCTGGTGCTCGGCAACGACATCACCTCGCCGGTGGCCATCAACGAGTTTGAAAAATGCGGGGCTTCGTCGGTTTTTGATCAGGATAAAACCGCGTTGGTGCTGGACCATTTTACACCGAACAAGGATATTAAGGCGGCGGAGCAGTGCCGCCAGGTGCGCGGCTTCGCGGAGAAATACAGCATTACCAATTTTTTCGACGTGGGGCAGATGGGTATTGAGCACGCGCTGCTGCCGGAAAAGGGGCTGGTCGGCCCGGGCGACTGCGTGATCGGCGCTGATTCCCACACCTGCACCTACGGCGCGCTCGGCGCGTTTTCCACAGGCGTCGGTTCCACCGACATGGCGGCGGGCATGATTTCCGGCAAGACATGGTTCAAGGTTCCTTCCGCCATCCGGATTGTGCTGAAAAACAAACCCGCCAAATGGGTCGGCGGCAAGGACGTGATTCTGCACCTGATCGGGATGATCGGAGTGGACGGCGCGCTGTACCGCTCGCTGGAATTCACCGGAGAAGGGGTGAAGGCGCTTTCGATGGACGACCGCCTCTGCATTGCGAATATGGCGATCGAGGCCGGGGCCAAGAACGGCATCTTTCCGGTGGACGAGGTGACGCTTGCCTACGAAAAGGACCGCTTCCAGCGGGAGCCGGTGGTCTACGCGGCGGACGAAGACGCCGTTTACGACGAAACCTATGAAATCGACCTGTCGCAGCTCAGACCGACGGTTGCGTTCCCACATCTGCCGGAGAACACCAGAGTCATCGACGACGTGGGGGAGATCAGGATCGACCAGAGCGTGATCGGTTCCTGCACCAACGGGCGGATCGAGGACCTGCGCATTGCGGCGTCCATTCTGAAGGGCAGGAAGGTGGACAGGCACGTGCGGTGCATTGTCCTGCCGGGCACACAGGCCATTTACCTGCAGGCCCTGCGCGAAGGGCTGGCGGAAATTTTTGTGGAGGCCGGCGCCGTGTTCAGCACGCCGACCTGCGGCCCCTGCCTTGGCGGACATATGGGAATCTTGGGCAAAGGGGAACGCGCGGTTTCCACGACGAACCGCAATTTTGTGGGCCGCATGGGACATTTGGAATCGGAGGTATATCTTGCCAGCCCGGCCGTTGCCGCGGCGAGCGCCGTGGCGGGCTATATTGCCGACCCGGATAAACTGGTTTGAGGAGGGCTTGAAATGAACGCACACGGATTTGTACACAAATACGGGGACAATGTCGACACGGACGTGATTATTCCCGCGAGATACCTGAACACCGCCTCCCACGCGGAGCTGGCGTCGCACTGCATGGAGGATATCGATCAGGATTTTGTAAAAAATGTAAAAAAAGGCGACATCATTGTCGCCGCGAAAAATTTTGGCTGCGGCTCGTCGCGTGAACACGCGCCGATCGCGATTCAGGCCAGCGGAGTGTCCTGTGTGATTGCGTCCACCTTTGCCCGCATTTTTTACCGCAACGCAATCAACATCGGGCTGCCGATTCTGGAATGCGCAGAGGCCGCCGAGAATATCCGGGCGGGCGACGAGGTGGAGGTCGATTTTGACACCGGCGAGATTAAAAACCTGTCCAGCGGGAAAAGCTATAAGGCTCAGCCGTTTCCGCCTTTTATTCAGAATATCATCCAAAAGGGCGGATTATTAAACAGCATCATGAAATAACGGGCCCTACGGCTTTGTTACCATGAACTTTGAAGGGAGCGCTGCGGCGTTCCCTTTTTTTATGGAAGCCTGCGTGCTCCGGAACGGTACGGCGGGTCTGCAATTCCTATATTATTTAAAACTTTTATAAAAAATTCATGACTTTTCGAGGGAATTCCCTTATAATCAGATATATACATTCAAATTGGAGGCAGTTCCGTTCGGAATCAAAAATCAGGCGTATTTTCGGATGCCGTCCAATTTAAAACGCTGCGGCTGCGGGGTATAAAGGAGGAAGTAAAAATGCCGGCTGGAAAAATTTTAGTGGTTGATGACG
>UREO01000289.1 GCA_900546895.1 uncultured Oscillospiraceae bacterium | reverse complement strand
GCATCCAGCGCATCAAACTGGGGCTTCATCTGCCATGGGGCAACCACTATAAAATAATAAGCAGGTGCTGCCGAATCTCTGGGCAGTATGTCTAACGGGTAGGAATCCGCAAATGTGGCGCGAATCTTTTTTTTCTGTTCCCCAGAGGTCGAGTCAATCGTAAAATCCATCGATTGGTTTGTGAAATAAGTCGTATGCTCAATTGTATTCATTCCTACGATAAGGACCTTTGCGTCCTCCCCGGTATATTCCGCTTCGGGCAGGCCAAGGCCTTTGATAAAGTCGTAATAGACGTCATCTGCAACCAGCTGAACATCCAACGGCAGTTTCAACGTTTTTCCCGTGCTTTTATCACTCATCGCCTCCCGGTAGGTGTTTACAAAATCATCTGGAAGATCGCTTGTCGTACAGAAACAGGTCAGATCCGCCTGATAGGTGCTTTTATAAATGCCATCGGCGGTTTTCAGCTTACTATACAGTTGAGATAGTTCTTTCTCCTGCATTTTTTGTGTGGAAAACAAGATATCGCCGTCCATTTCCACGGTATATTCTTTTGCAAGCTGTTTCAACGTAGTACCAAAAGCACTTCCCGATACAAACAGAACGACGCTTAAAGTAAGAGATAACACAACACTGCGATAACGTTTCTTGTTTCTCCTGAAATTCTTTAATGCGAGCGTTCCCTCCAAGCCGTAAATACGCTGTGAAATTTTTGATATCTGAACGGCCTTCGATTCGGTCTTAATCTCGTTAGTTTGGCGAATACATTCCATCACGGGAGTGGCGACAGCCTTCTTGGCTGGAATATAGGCCGAAATCAAAACGGTGACCAGACTGACCACCGCCGCCGTAACCAATGCGGGGGCAGATACCGACAGAGTCAAGGGCACCGTGCTGCTGATAAGCGTACTGAAATTGCTTGCAACAATAGGAAGTATCAGCTTAATACTGCCTATCCCGACCAGAACACCAATCGGTATACCGACTGCGCCAATGCAAAGGCCCTCAAACAGCACCGAATTCCGCAGCTGTTTGGCAGTGGCCCCCACCGACATCAGAATTCCAAACTGGTGTGTACGTTCGTTCAGCGAAATATTGAACGAGTTGTAAATCAGGAAAATTGCGCCTACCATAATGATGGCAATCAAAATGCCGCCAACCGAATACAAAAGCGTGTTGAACAGTTTATTGTCCGAAACGCCCATGAAGCGCAGCACGTCGTCGTTAAAAATATAACTATGGGTTCCATTTACACTGTTTGCGTAAACCTTGGCCTGACGTGGGTTTTTAAGCGTGACAAACAAACTGAACCTATCCGCCTTATCTGTTGTGTCTGCTTTTGTGATCAAGGTATATCCCGGCGCGGACTGTTCTTCAAATCCGGGTCGGTCGCAGATACCCACAACCGTGTAGGTTTTCTCCGTTTCAGATATCAGCGTTTCCTCTCCAGTACGATAGGAATCATGCTGGGCGAGCGTTTTTCCGTCCGCCTTGCGATTCCCGACCGAAAGGGCAAGGGTATCGCCCACCGAAATTTTAACGCCAGCCTTGGCTGCAACGTGGGACGGGACAACAACTTCGCTGCTGTTTTCCGGTAGCCTGCCGGAAATCAAAGTAACGGGCAGGGTGCCAAAGGTTTTGTCACTAAAACCGGCAATAAAAAAATAGGGTTTTTCCGAACTTTTTGCACCGTCAAGCACAGCATAGCCAATATTTTCAAACGCTGCGGTGTTTGAAACCCCATTGTCATTCGCTTGCTCTTGCATAAAAGCGGAATCCACATCTTCAAATTGAATATGCCAGTCACCGTATTTTGCAATTGAACCGTTGATTAAGTAATTTAACAAAGAGGTGCCAAAGGTGGCGACTGCCGTAATCATGGCGGCGGACAGAACAACGCCGACAATTGTTACCAATGTTCGCGTGCGGTTCTTTTTCAGTCCTCGCAGAGCGACTTTATTAAAGATGTTCATGACCGTGCCGCCTGCCTCTCGTCCCGCACAGCTTTTCCGTCTGCAATGGTAACAATGCGGTCTGACTGTAAGGCGATATTTTCATCATGTGTGACGAGAATCAGCGTCTGCCCATATTTTTGATTGCTTTCTTTCAGCAGCTTGATGATTTCCTGTCCGTTGCGGCTGTCCAGGCTGCCGGTGGGTTCGTCAGCCAGCATGACGGCCGGGGCGTTCATCAAAGCACGGCCGATGGCCACGCGCTGCTGCTGGCCGCCCGAGAGCTGATTTGGCAGATGTTTTTTGCGGTCTTGCAGCCCAAGCAGTTCCAGCAGATCGTTCAGCCGTTCCCTGTTGACCTTCCGCTTGTCCATCAAAATCGGCAGGGTGATGTTTTCCACCACATTCAAAGTGGGAATAAGGTTGTGGAACTGGTAAATCAGCCCAACCTGCCGCCTGCGGAAGACGGCGAGTTTTTCGCTGCTTTGGGCATACACATCCTGACCTTCCAAGTATACCTTTCCGCTGGTTGGCACGTCCACGCCCGCGATGGCGTGCAGCAAGGTGGATTTACCGGAACCGGAGGAACCGATGATTGCGGTGAATTCCCCTTTCTCGATGGTAAGCGAAACATGGTCAAGCGCGGTAACTTGACTTTCGCCTTTACCATAGACCTTGCATAGGTTTTCAACTTTCAAAAATTCCATTAATGTGAGATTCCTTTCTCATGTTTTACCCATATAATAGAACCTTCCGCTTACATCTTGGTGACTTTCCGGTGAGAGATCCGTCACTTTGGGAAACGAATCGCGAATATCGCACCGCCCTGCGGATGATTTTTGGCGGTAATCGTCCCGCCCTGCCGGGTGATAATGCTCTTGCAGAGAGCGAGTCCAATCCCGTAGCCTGTTGCGCCTGCATTTTTCCCGCGATAAAACCGGTGAAACAGGTTGGGTAAATCTTCTTTTTCAAAACCCGCGCCGCTGTCGCGGATAGCAATCCCGGTAAACAGTAAATTGTCTTCACAAACAATCCCGATCTTCCCGTGATCACCCGCGCTTTCCATACAATTTTTGACAATGTTTTGAATTGCTTCTGAAAGCCAGCCGAAATCGCCCTGAACGGCGACCCCTTCCGGCACATCTGCTTGCAAAGTAATCCCGTGCAGCTCCATCGGGATCAAAAGCGGGTGAAGTGCGGCGTTTATCAGAGCGTTCACATCGATCCGCGCGCTTTGGAACACCACAATGCCCGCGTCCAGGCGCGATAATTTCAGCAGGGAGGTAAGCAGCCAATCCATCTGGGCAAACAATTCCTTCGTTTCCCGTATCAACGCTTTCCGTTCCTTTTCGTCGGGGTTATTCTCGAGCAATGACAAAATAAGGTTTACGGAGGTAAGCGGGGTGCGGAGTTGGTGGGCGATGTCCGCCAGCGAATCGGCAAGATGTTCTTTTTCTTTTTTCAGAGCGTCGTTTTGTTCCCGGATACGCAGCGTCATTTTTTTGATTTCACTTTCCAGAATGGAAAGTTCCCCCTCGTTCGATTCGCCAATATACAAATGGTCCGCGTTGTGAAGCACGAGATCGATTTGATCCGCAATC
>UREO01000288.1 GCA_900546895.1 uncultured Oscillospiraceae bacterium | reverse complement strand
GCACGGCGCCAGCTGGAACTTTGCTATGTGGGGTGCTTATTACGCGGTTCTGATTATCTGTGAGAAGCTGTTCCTTCAAAAATGGCTTGACAGGATTCCTGCATTTTTTCAGTGGCTGTACAGCTTTTTAGCCGCAGTGATCGGATGGGTATTCTTCTCCTATCTAGACATTCGGAAAGCGTTTGGGGTGCTTGGCGCGATGTTTGGATTCGCACCCGGCGCGGATAAGCTTGGCGTCTATTCTTTGATTACCTGCGCGCCTCTGTTGATCATTGCGGCGCTCTGTAGTTCAACATTGATTGCTAATTTGACGGAAAGGCTCCGTAAGAGCGGAACACCGGGGAAAATCATCTGGAGTCTTGGTTTTATCTGCCTTTTTGTGATGTCAATGACGTTTTTGATCGATAATTCCTACAATCCGTTCCTCTATTTCCGCTTTTAACGGGAATTTAATTTTCTATTCCGTCAGCCGCACAGAAAGCCGATTTCCACGATATCGGTAATTAGAATTGTATCAGCATTTTTAAGGGGATAACATGAAATTATTTCTAAATAGAAAAGAAAATAGTAAGAAATGTGAGATGGAAGCCGTCGTTGTCACAATGGTTCTGCTGGTAACGATCCTGATCGGCGCCATGTACCTGATTTTTGCGCCGAAACAGGATTTTTCAGAGGATGAAAACCGGGTGCTGGAACCAGCCCCGAAAGTGACTCTGGCTTCCCTTGCGAACGGTTCCTTTATGGATTCCATAGAGAGCTATGTCGGCGACCATTTTATGTTTCGCAAGGAATCGATTGCGCTCAATACCCGCATCCAGTTGATGATAGGAAAACGGGATCTCGGTTCCAACTACGGCCAAACCCCTGCGGAAGGCGGCGTGTATTTCGGAAAAGACGGTCATCTTTATGAAGTGCTTTTGCCAAACCACACCGATACCTTTGCGCGCAATGTGGCGGCAATCCAGCTCTTTGCGAAAAACACGGCCCTCCCCTTTTATTTTATGCCCGTGCCCTCCGGCGCACAGGAGCAGCGGGACAGGCTTCCTTTTTCCGCGCCAAGTCATGACCAGCGTGAGGAATTTAACACTATTCAGGCCGGTGCGGGGGAAAATACAAAGGTAATTGATCTCTTTGGTACGCTGAGCGACCGGACAGGGAACGATTACTATTATAAGACAGATCACCACTGGAACACTTTCGGCGCCTACAAGGGCTACGAGGCGCTTGTAAAGGCTATGAATATCCAGCCGACTCCGCAGGAAGATTTTGATTTTGAGCCGGTTTCTGACTCTTTTCTGGGAACGCTGTATTCCAAAGCAATTTTGACCACACAGGAGCGGGACGTGCTGTATCTGCCGGTATATAAAAAGCCGGCTGTACTGACACAGCAGACCGGCAAGCAGCAAAGAGACAGCCTTTACTGGAAAGAATACCTGGAAAAGAAAGATAAATACTCCGTATTTCTAGGCGGAAATCATAGTGTTGACGTTGTAAAAAGCTCCACAGTGAGCAACGGCAGGAAGCTGCTGATTATCAAAGATTCTTATGCAAACAGCATGGTACCTTTTTTGGCGACAAATTTTCAGGAAATTCATATTATCGATCCAAGATATTACAATCAGGATATTTATGATTATATTCAACAAAATGCAATTACTGATACGGCCGCGGTCTACAGTATTAAGCAGCTTTGTGACGTATTAGTGGCAAATAAGTTGAGTGTACGGTAAAAACAGTGATTGACAAATCATGAAAAATTGATACAATGTTTTTAGTCATATTTACAAAATGAAAAACCTGATTTTTAGGAATAATAAACTATAAAGTTTAAGAAAGGTATGGTTAGTGTGCGGGCGTTCCAACATATTGTAATGGATGAGATGGGGCTTCATGCAGGACCGGCAGGGTTCCTTGTAAAATTGCTGTCTTCCTGTTCATCGGACTTCAGCGTTGTGCTTCATTCCAAGAAGTAAGCGCAAGGAAATTATTTGCTGTCAGCCGTCATGAGTCTTTGTGTAACGAAGGATGATGAAATCACCATTACGGTTGAGGGTGAAAATGAGGAGGCGGACTGCCTGAAATCAAAGAATTCTGTGAACAAAATCTGTAAGGCTGGTGGTAAGATGAAAAAAATACACGGAGTTGCTGCATCAAAGGGTTTCGCAATTGGAAAACTGACCCTTTGTGTCAATATTGACGATCGAATTGAAAAAAGGAGCATTACGGACATTCCTGCGGAACTGTCCCGGCTTAACTCTGCCAAAGATGCAGCGGTGGAGGCGCTCAATGTAATCTATAAGAAGGCGCTCAAGCGTGTTGGCGAAGCAAATTCTATGATTTTTCAGATACATATCATGATGCTTCAGGACGAGGACTATTTCAACACGATTCAGGACGCGATCAAAAATGACAAGGTGAACGCCGAATACGCCGTATGGCAGGCGGGCAGGCAATTTTCCGAAATGTTCTCGCAGATGGACGACGAGTATATGCGCGGCCGCGCGGCGGACGTTGTCGATATTTCCAAGAGGCTGATCCGCAATCTTGACGAGTCCCTCGCCAATGGACTGGACTGCCTGACCGACCGGTCGATTGTCGGCGCGGTTGACCTGATGCCCAGTGAAACCGTACAGATGGATAAGGACCTCGTCCTTGCCTTTGTAACGCAGGAAGGTTCCAAAAGCTCCCATTCGGCTATTCTGGCCAGAACGATGGGCATTCCCGCCGTGGTTGGGCTTGCCGGCGGATACGGCGAACTGACGGACGGAGCAACCGTTATTGTAGACGGCGCCGCAGGAGACGTGATCCTCGAGCCGGACGAGCAGACGCTTGAAGAGTACCGGAAAAAGCAGCAGGAATTTGAAAGCTATCAGCATGAATTAAATCTGCTGAAAGGGACCAAGGCTGTTACAAAGAACGGAACGGTCATTGAAATCAACGCGAATATCGGCCATCCGGAAGATGTCTCCATGGTACTGGAAAACGATGCGGACGGCATCGGCCTTTTCCGCAGTGAATTTCTGTATATGGAAAGCAAAAACTTCCCCAGTGAGGAAGATCAGTTCAAGGCCTATAAAAGAGTGCTGGAAAAAATGGGCGGAAAGCGCGTGATTATCCGTACGCTGGATTTGGGCGCGGATAAACAGGTGCCTTATCTTGACATCCCGCACGAGGAAAATCCCGCGATGGGCTACCGCGCGATCCGTATCTGTCTGGATCGTCAGGAGCTTTTCATTACCCAGCTCAGGGCACTGCTCCGGGCTTCTGCCTTTGGAAAGCTGGCCATTATGTTCCCAATGATTATTTCGGTTGACGAGGTAAAACAGATCAAAGAAATCGTGGAGAAGGTCAAAAAGGATCTGACCTCTGAGAAGATTGCATTCGCTCCGGATATTGAAATAGGGATTATGATTGAAACGCCTGCTTCGGTTATGCTGAGCGATTTGCTTGCGAAGGAAGTCGATTTCTTCAGCATTGGCACCAACGACCTGACGCAGTACACGCTGGCCGTCGACCGTATGAACCACACCATTTCCAAGATGTTTGATTCTCGCCATCCCGCAGTGCTGCG
>UREO01000287.1 GCA_900546895.1 uncultured Oscillospiraceae bacterium | reverse complement strand
GGGCATTCCCTAACTTCATATTGACAAGCTGTTCCCTGTTTTCATAGTATATGACAGAACCGTCGAAAGGAGTTGAAGGTTAAAAATGTGTTGCAACTCTTGCTGGCGATGGCGTCGGCGCAGATGGCGCTGGCGCCGCTGCCGTGGCTGTTTCTGATGCTGTAATTTCTGCCTCCTTAAAGTAACCGCGAACGTGTGGCGCCTGCTGTGACAGCGGGCGCCCTTGCTTTGCGATCTTCCCTTCTTACTCCGATTGGAGTATCATTGCATATGAGGTGATATCGTTGAAAAAAGGAGTGTCTGTAGCGGGCTTCATTTTGGGCATTGTCATCACCGCCTGCGGTGCTGCCGTGACCGTTTTATGCTCTCTGGGATTTGCAAAAAAAGACTGATTTTCTCTCTTTTTAACTCTGATAACCGGCGGAAACCCGAACCGTTTTGCCGAGTCTCTAATATACTTTTATCAGGAAGGTTTGAATTTTTAGAGAGTCGGTGAAAAAAGATGTCATTTGGGCTTGCACTTTCAGGAGGAGGAACAAAGGGAGCTGCTCACGTAGGAGTCCTGCTTGCGCTCGAAGAAGCCGGGATGCGCCCCTCCTCCATTGCCGGAACCAGCGCCGGGGCGATCGTGGCCGGGCTTTATGCCACAGGGACGAATGCGCCGGCGCTGAAACAAATGGTGATGGATCTGTCCAAAACAGGGATATCCCTGTGCGATGCGGATTTTGTAAACCTTTTAAAGGCGGTTCCGCAGCTTTTGTTCCGCCATAAGCTCGACATTACCGGGCTGTTTAAGGGAAACCGTCTGGAAAAGTTTCTTTGTGCGCAGACGGATAACAAAAATATTATGGACGCCGATATCAAAACCATTATTCCGGCGGTAGATATCAATTCGGGCGAAACCATTGTTTACACAAGCTCCCTGCGGAATGTCGCCGCGGTTGAAGGAGTAACGTGGAAAACGGATATCCCCGTCTGCCAGGCGATCCGCGCAAGCATGGCGGTGCCCGCCGTTTTCCGGCCGAAGCTGATCGGCGATCTGTGCCTGGTGGACGGCGGTGTAACCAATACCCTGCCGGTGGATCTTCTGACTGCGGCGGGGGAATCCAACGTTTTAGCGGTCGACGTCACCAAAGAGTACGAGGTACCCGCCAGAATGAATATTATTGATATTACAACGCATTCCCTGTCCATTATGAGCACCCGTTTAAAGGAGTTGAGCTCCCACGGGGAAAAATTGCTGCTGAAACCGCAGCTGCCAAAGGAATCCGGGCTGCTGACGTTTGAGCAGATGGAGCAGTGTATGGACGCGGGATACGAAGCAGCGCGGATGAGTATGGCCGCAATCAAGGCAATATTCAAATAGTCCCCGGAATAAAGGCGATCTATGCAAAAAAGACGGAACGGTGTTCTCCAGAAAGAGAGTGCCGTTTCTTTTTTTAAATCATCTTTTCTTCTTCCAGATAGTTTTTCCACGCGCACAGCGCATCCTGATATCTCCGGCGAGCAACCGGAATCACGCTACCGTCCTTAAGCACGAATTCATTTCTGCGCAAACACTTCACACAGGAGAAATTGACGGCATAACAGCGGTGGCAGGCATAGAACCGCCCCGCCGGAAGACTCCTGAAAAAATCGGTCAGCGGTCCGGCGGCGGTCAGAGTGACACCGTTTCTGCAATGCACCAGAAGCATTTTGTTAAATACCTCAAGGAAAAGGATATCGCTGGCCGCCAGTGCGGTGATCTCCTTTCCGGCGGTCTTTATGATGCAGGCGGAGCCGTCTTCATACTGCCGGAACGCCCTGCAGAGCGCCGTATGCAGTTCCTGCTTCCGCACGGGCCTGAGCAAATAGTGAATGGGTGCGGCGGCATAGGCGGCCAGAGCGGACTTGCCGTCGGAGGAGATAAAAACGATCGGGGAACGCAGGCCGGAATCCCGCAGTTTTCCGGCAAACGCCACACCGTCCTTTCCATTCAGTACGGTATCCAGAAAAAGGAGGTGATACCGCGTTTCGGGGCTCATGACCGCCGTCTCCAACTGTTCACAGGCAGTGTATCTGTCACACGAAAACGCCGTACCCCGGACGGTCAGAATTTCTTCCATCATTTTCTGCAGCTGCACGGCGCATTCCGGATCGCTTTCACAGACGGCAATATGGTAAACCATCCTCTCTCCCCCTGACTCGCAGCCGGATGCCCTTCCGGCAAAATATGGATTTTTTATTTTTCAGCATATCACTCTGTCAGATTGTTGTCTATAGGAAAAACAGCTAAAATATTTTGTGAAATTTACCATTCGCTCTTAATATTCAACCATTCGCGCAAAATATTTGTTATTTGAAAAATTTTCCATTATGATTGATTTAACCTAAGTTAAAGAATTATAATATCAGAAAAAACTGTTCTTTGGAATATGGTTGTTTTAATATTCTCGCTGGTTCCTCCGGTTCCAGCCCTCAAAATGGACACTGATACAAGGGGCTGCAATCGGGCAGATGGCCAAAGGATGGAGGAAATCAAATGTCGGTGGAAGTATTTACTTTGGGAGGCTGGGACTTGCAGAAGGACGGCAGGTCTCTTTTTACTGGGAGCAGAAGATCCCATAAAAGTCTGGAACTGCTGAAATATTTTATGGCGAACAGGGGAAAGTGTCTTTCTCCCGATAGTATTGTGGAGAATCTATGGGACGACAAGGATCTTGTCGATTCCAAAAACGCTCTTCGGACTCAGATTTTCCGTCTGCGCCAGATGCTGCAGGAGGAAGACCTGCTTGGAAAAAGCGGAAACGACGATTCGCCTTTCAACCTCGTCTGTGACGGCGGCTTTTACATTTTCACCCTTGGAAAAGGCTGTACGGTGGACACGGATCTTTTTGAAAAGGAAATACGCGAAGCCGGCGCAAAGCAGCACAGTGACCCAAATCTGGCAATCGGCCACTATGAGCGGGCCGTCCGGCTGTATCAGGGTGCTTATCTGGTGGAAATTTCCAACTGCGAATGGACCTTTCCCCTTCGCACCCATTATTCCCGGCTTTACGTGCAGTCTCTGCTCCGGCTTTTTACGCTTCTGAAGGGACAGGACCGCCACTCCGAAATCGTGGAGTATTTCGAGCAGGCCGTCTGTCATGAACCGCTGGAAGAATCTTTGCATCTCTGCTTTCTGGAGGCCCTTCTGGCCCTGAACCAATACAGCGTGGCACTGAGCCACTACAATTACATTACCGAGCGAATGTTCCGGGAGCTCGCCGTGAAACCTTCCTCAGCCATGAAGAGCATCTACAGGCGAATCACCGCGGGGGAGCAAAACGCCCATCGGGCCGATCTGTCGGCCCTGAGCAGAAATTTCTCCCAGTGTGACAATCCGGACGGCGCGCTGTACTGCGATCTGGAGTATTTCCGTATTATCTACAATCTGGAAGAGCGCCGCCGGATGCGCGGGAGCAGAAATACCTTTCTCGGCCTTGCGACCATTTCCGGTGCGGAAAACGATCGTTCCCCCGCCCAAATGGAAATGGCCTGCAAGGGCTTAAAGAGTATTCTGGAAGACTCCCTGCGCAGGGGAGACGTCTTTACA
>UREO01000286.1 GCA_900546895.1 uncultured Oscillospiraceae bacterium | reverse complement strand
TGTTATCTCCTTGCACCTGACTTGCTAATGATATAATTGGTGTCGATATATTTCTAATTCCGACATTCATTATACCTTACTTCGCTGTCAAAGTGAAGCAATTTGTCTCAGGCCGTCGGCGGCATTCCTATTCCTAAGATTAGCAGGATGAAACACCCTTGATCTGCGGGAACAGCGGTCAGGGCAAGAGGGCGCTGCGGCCACGGCAATCCAAAGGTATGAAAAAGCCTTCGGGCACTTGACAACACCGTTTCTGAATCATAGAATAATTTTGAAAAGCTCTAAAATGAAAAATAGCGGATCATAGCGGGTATGACCACGATGTCAACATCGAGAGAAGCCTGTTGGACCAGCAGAGCGGGCCGGGGTATTCAGTTATGAACAGAAAAAAAATAAAAGCGCAGGCTTTTGACTGCATGCAGAATTTCTACGGGATGGTACAGGAGCCACGCATCCGTTGCTACGTGCGTTTCCATGGTCATATCAGCGAAACCTCTCTTAAAAAAGCGGTTCAATTGTCTGTGGGAGCAATTCCGGAGCTTAACTGCAGATTTGATGAAAAACGGCACTGCTGGGAAAAACGATCCTTTACCGCTGAAGACATGGTCCACCTGATATACGTCTCCGGTAAAGATGAAATCTCTCAATTTTCATATTTGCTTACTGCAATCGATCATACCTGTGAACCCCAGATAAAGATTCTGCTTCTAAGAGACGAAAAGCACGACACACTCTGTATAATTATAAACCACATGGTGAGTGACGGAGCCGGCTTCAAGCAATACCTGTATCTGCTCTGTGACCTGTATTCCAAGTGTGAAAGAGACGTGAAATTCAGTAAAAGTCCGGAGCCTCTCGGAAGGCGCAATCTGAATCAGCTTCTGAAAAATCTGAGCTTCGAAGAAAAACTGGCAATATTGTTGTCAAAATCAAATTTTGGGAAGCCCGATCCCGCTATCACCCTTCCACTTACGGGGGACTCTTCCCATCCGATTCTCTGCAGAACATGGATAGAAAAAGAACAGTTTGACATCGTACGGCATTTAGCAAGTAATTACCATGTGAGTATCAACGATATTATCCTTACAGCGTACATTCGTGTCCTTCATCAAATAACAGGGTGCAAAAAAATAACGGTTCCATGTCCCGTTGATTTGCGAAAATATAAAAAGCAAGGCCAGCAGTGCGGAATTTGCAACCTAACCGGGAATTACTGGTGTGACGAAGAAATAGAACGCGGGGAGACGTTTGCCGAAACTCTTCCTAAGGTATCCGGGCAAATGAGCTTCCAAAAACAAAGCAACGCTTGCCTGAAAGGGCCAATGCTGTTTCATATGTTATTCCATATACTGCCCTTTCCTGCCGTGCAAAAATCTTTCCTCAGAATTTCACCCGTTCCCGTCACTTCCTATACGAATTTAGGCATCCTCGAAAACGATAGGCTCTGTTTCGGCGGGCACGTAATTGAAGATGCATTTATCAGCACGGCAGTTAAAAAGGTGCCCTACTTTCAGCTTTCCGTTTCAACCTATCAGGGACGCTGTACCTTGACGAGCAGTTTGTACGGCTCGGAGGAAGATCGAGAATTTATCAGCGGCATTTTAAATCAAATTGTTCAGGAAATAAGATTGAATTTTGCATAAATAGAAAATTCCGACAAGCCGCCGCAGGCAAGACCGTGCACTTCACATTCGTGGAATGCGTTTTGCTTTGTGTCCGTGTTTTTGTCCCCAAACCGTATGCCCTCTGCAGGCGCGAAGATCCATGAAATTATGATTCCAATGTTTGTCCGGCTTCATGATTCTCAGCTTTGTCTTCCGATTCCTGAACCGGGGATTTCTTTTTTGTGATTGAGATCAAATGTGCCCTGCAGGCAAGTAACCCAACCGCGCAGACCAGAAGCACACAGGGCATCAGTGAAAAGGAAACGTTCGCGAAAAGCTGCCCGAACAGAGGGGCCATGAAAGTGTTTCCTGTGTATGCAAACGACATCTGCAAGCCCATGACCGCCTGTGCGTTTTCTTTCCCGAAATAGACGGGCGTCTGGTGCAGCATGGAAGGATAAATCGGTGCAAGCCCCAGCCCGACGAGGATAAACGCGCCGATTGCAAACATAGCGGGGAAAGGCAGGATCATAAAAATAAAACCGACGATCAGAAAGAGGGTGCCTAAGCGGATTAATGCTTCGTTGCTTAATTTCATGGAAACAAACCCGCTCACCATACGCCCGACCGTTACCCCAAGGAAGAACAGCGACACCCATCCGGCCGCGCTTTCCGGTAAGATCCCCTTCATTTTCACCAGATAGCTGGCTCCCCAAAGCATCATGGAAGCTTCCATCGAGGCATTCAATAAAAAGGAAAGCATAACAAAAACAGAACCTTTTGCCCGGAGCATCGTGAGCAGGCTGTGTTTTTCTTTGCCCTGCCGTATTTCCTCCGCAGGCTCGGCGGATGGGTTCTCAAACTTTTTCCACATAGGAAGAGAGAATATCAGCAGTGCAACCAAAGCGAACTGGATAATGGATATGCTGAAATACCCGCTTCTCCAGGTGCGCCCCCAAAGTGCCAGGACAGAAATCAGAGCAGGCCCGAGCATAGCTCCCACGCCCCAGAAGCAGTGCAGCCAGTTCATATGCCTTGCCTCATAATGCTCGGCTACAAATTCATTCAGCCCCGAATCCACCGCTCCGCCTCCAAGCCCGAGCGGAACAGCACAGGCCAGCAGCCATGGAAAGGAAGGAGACAAAGAGAAGCCCAGCAACGCAACGGCCGTCAGGGCGACGCTTACGACCATAACTTTCCCCGTACCGAACCGTCGGACCAGCCGATGCGAGAATAGGCTGGACAGGATAGTGCAGGCCGATATCATGATGGAAACGAATCCCGCATTTTCTACCGGAACCCTGAACTCCACATTCATGATGGGCCATGAGGAACCAAGCACGGCATCCGGAAGTCCTAAACTGATAAACGCTAAATAAATCAAAGCTAAAAAAATCATATGGAATCTCCTATACGCCTCTGCTAAAATTCTGTTTTCTGATATTTTCCCCTCAGCCCGGACTGGTAAGCGGACACCGCCTGTGCGATTAATCCGGAAGCAATATCGGAATTCAAATCCCTTCGATAGATTACAGAGGGGAATATCTCCCGTATCGCCTGTGTGGGGATTTCCCTTTCAAGCGTTTTCTGGAAAGCATCGGTAAAAAAATCGCCGTACAAAACGACATGCCCCGGATTGACAATGCCACAGAAAACGCTGATCAATCTGGATATTGCGGGACCAGCCTCCTGCGGTTTTTCATAGTCGATCGAAAGCCAGTCGATTCCCAATGGCAGCAGGGTCACTTCACCGGCAAACCCGCAAGCTCCTTTCAGAATTTTGCCGTCAATCACGATTCCTGCACCGGGGCCGAAACGCTTCGGAAAGTAGATTCCCGCAATAACGGAAACTTCCACGTTTCTGCTGTATCCAAATACAGCGGCATTGACATCATTTTCTATAATTACGGACAAATGATATTTCCCCTGAAAATGCGCTGTGAAAGAAGCGCCTTCCAATTCTGCATAGTCATTGGTCAGGAT
>UREO01000285.1 GCA_900546895.1 uncultured Oscillospiraceae bacterium | reverse complement strand
CGCCCGCCGACAGCGCCGCACAGGCGATTTCCTGCGGGTTCATGGTGCCGATGCTCCTTCCGGAAGCGATCACTTTGGACGTGCGCGCAAAGAAGTATGCCATCCCGCCGGCAAGGAGCGCTTCCGCCACATACATTGCCACGGTCGTCGAAGCGGAGCCGTTGACAAAGACGATGGCCATGCCCGTACAAAACACCGGGAGAAACGCCGTCGCGGGAGCAAAGCCCGGATGCATTTTGAGCTTAATCAGGTCATTCAGCGTCCAGCGGATTGCCGCAGCGGCCAGAACCGCAGCTATATAATGTACCGGCACAGCCGCCGGAGAAGGCAGCAGATACCCCGCTGTGCTCCCCAGCACAACGCTCCAGATTCCCGCGTACGGAAATGCCGCGACCGCCGCAACGCCGAACGGCGCGTATTTGCCGAATACCAGTCCCCGTGAGCAGAGCAGCGCCACCGTGAAATAAACCACCTGCTTTGCAACAGCCTTTGTAGGGTTCAAAGCAGCCGTCGTAAAGCTGACGCGCCCCGCCTTCGCTTTTAACATTCCTATCACCGCCATACATTATTTGGTAACTTGTCCATTTTTTGCTAAAAATAATTATACTATATGTATATGGTTGCTGTTGTCATAACGCGCCGTAAAAATTTGGCGTTTCCAATCGCATTATAAGTATTTTTATAAATTGTACGGTTTTTTATAGTCTTTCCCCTGTTTCTGTGGTAAAATAATCGCAAGCGATTGTTTTACCCGCTTCGCCAATTATCAATATACCACAACGGCGCGATGCCCCTGTGGTATCATAAAAATCAATCGTAATGAGAGGGTGACAATATGGAATACCAATTTTCCGACCGCGTTTTATCGCTGAAACCGTCGGCAATCCGGGAAATCTTTAAGTATGCGTCCGATCCAAGCGTGATCTCACTCTCTGCGGGCAATCCCGCGCCCGAGGCCTTCCCGGTAAAGGAAGTAAGTGAAATCTCCGCGCGGATTCTGTCGGAGCGGCCCATTGACGCGCTGCAGTACAGCATCACCGAAGGCTACGCTCCCTTGCGCGAGTATCTCTCCTCCTATATGAAAAACATACACGGCGTAGGCCGTAATTTTGACAATATTCTGATTACCAGCGGAGCTCAGCAGGTCATGGACTTGGCGACGAAGTCGCTTTGCAACGAGGGCGACGTGGTGATCTGCGAAGCGCCGAGCTTTATCGGCTCGCTGAACACCTTCCGTTCCTACAACTGCCGCCTGCGCGGAATCCCGATGGAAAGCGACGGCATGAACCTGGCCGAGCTGGAGAAGGCGTTGCAGGAAGAAACAAACGTCAGGTTCATTTACACCATCCCCAATTTCCAGAATCCATCCGGCATCACCATGAGCTGGGAAAAGCGGCGGCGCCTGTACGCTCTGGCCAAAAAATACGGCGTCCTGATTCTGGAGGACAACCCTTACGGCGATCTGCGTTTCTACGGGGAGCACATTGAAGCGGTCAAGTCGCTGGACGAAGAGGGGCTTGTCATTTACGCCGGTACCTTTTCAAAGGTGATTTCCCCCGGTATGCGCGTGGGCTATGCGATCGCCCCGCGGGAAATTTTACAGAAAATGATCGTCTGCAAGCAGGGAGAGGACGTACACACCAACATCTGGTCCCAGATCGTCTGCCATGAGCTGATGACGAAATACGACTTCGACGCACAGCTGAAAAGGCTGCGCGAGGTCTACCTGAAAAAGTCCGCCATCGCGACGGCCGCGCTCGATAAATATCTGGCGCCGAAAGTAACCTACAACCCGATCGAGGGCGGTTTGTTCCTGTGGTGTACGCTGCCGGACGGGATTGATATGATCGACTTCTGCAGTCAGGCGGTCGGGCGCAAGGTCTGCGTCGTGCCGGGCAACGCGTTTCTGACAAATGAAAACGATCCCTGCCAGTCTTTCCGCATCAATTTTTCCACTCCCACCGACATCCAGCTGTTGAAGGGAATTCAAATTCTGGGCAAGCTTGCCCGCGATATCATCAGGAATTAATTTTGGAGGCATTCAAAAATGGAAACAGCCGATACCGAGCGCAAAAAGGTCATCTTCAGTGCTATTCAGCCGAGCGGCACGATTACCCTCGGCAACTACCTGGGAGCGCTCAAAAACTGGATCAGCCTGCAGGATGAATACAATTGCATTTTTGCTCTGGCCGATCTGCACACCATCACCGTCCGCCAGGAGCCCGCGAAATTCCGCCGCAACGTGCTGGAAGCGTACGCGCTGCTGCTGGCCTGCGGCATCGATCCGAAAAAAAGCCCGTTCTTCATCCAAAGCCACGTCTGCACCCATTCCGAGCTTGCGTGGGTCCTGAACTGCTACACGCAGTTCGGCGAGCTGCAGCGGATGACGCAGTTCAAGGACAAATCGGCAAAACACGCCGACAACGTCAACGCTGGCCTGTTCACATATCCCAGCCTGATGGCGGCAGACATCCTGCTGTATCAGGCGGACCTTGTCCCCGTGGGAGCCGACCAGAAACAACATCTGGAGCTCACCCGCAATATTGCGGAGCGCTTTAACGGCATTTACGGCCGGACCTTCACCGTACCGGACGCCTATATTCCCAAGCAGGGCGCACGCATCATGTCCCTGCAGGAGCCGGCCAGGAAAATGAGCAAGTCCGATGAAAACGCCAACGCCTATGTCGCCGTTCTGGATAAGCCGGAGGACATCATGCGCAAATGCAGGCGTGCGATTACAGACAGCGAAGCCTGCGTCCGCTGCGGGGAAGGCAAGGACGGCATCAATAACCTGATGGGCATTTACTCCTGCGTGACCGGGCTTTCCAACAAGCAGATCGAAAAAGAGTTCGAGAATAAAGGCTACGGTGATTTCAAGACCGCCGTGGGCGAAGCCGTGGTGGAGCATCTGCGCCCCATCCAGGAGCGGTATGCCGACCTGATTAAAAATAAGGATTATCTGGAGCAGTGCTATACCGAAAGCGCGCAGAAAGCGCTTTCCCTTTCCGTACGCACCCTGAACAAGGTCATGAAAAAGGTTGGTTTTATTCCAAGGGCCTTCTGAGACTGACACGATAATCAAGCAAAGCAGGGACAGTCCCTTTTCAGCGGGATGTCCCTGTTTTATTGCGTTATTTTCTATAAAATATGAAATTTCTTCCCTGTCGCGGAATTTGTCTGACATATACTGTTAATGACCAGTCAAAGATAAATTCATAAATCAATGATAGGATAAAATATCCGACGGAATTCATTTTAAACAGAAAGGCTGTGAGCCATGCGCAGTAAGAACTCAATCAGGAATATTATTGTCAATGTCGGCAGCCAGCTGTTCAGCATTCTGCTGAGTTTTCTGTGCAGAACCATTTTTATCCAAACCCTCGGGGAAGCCTATCTGGGGATCAGCGGTCTGTTCAGCAATATTCTGACTCTGCTTTCGCTGACCGAGCTGGGCGTGGGCACCGCGATCATTTTCAGCATGTATCAACCGCTGGCGCAGAACGACCGCAAAAAAATCGGGGCGCTGATGGCCCTGTACAAAAGAGCCTACCAAACCATCGGACTGATCGTCGGCATCGCGGGCCTTGCC
>UREO01000284.1 GCA_900546895.1 uncultured Oscillospiraceae bacterium | reverse complement strand
GGCTAACGTATTGGTACCATCGGTTTGACTGGAAACATTATATTTGTTATCCAGCGTATAGGTCGTGGTCTTCCCATTGACGGTCTTGCTTGTACGGATACCTTTGTCGTTATACTGGTAAGTAATCTGATCATCCGATTTTGCAATGCCAGTAAGGTTATTGCCATCCCAAGAATACGTTAAGCCATTGTACGACGTTAGATTTCCATTCGCGTCATAAGTGAGGTCGTTTCCGTCGTAATTGATCAATTGGTCGGAATCGTCGTACTGATAATCTGGTCAGCCATTCCTTGCCTTTGGTGCGCATCACGGCAAAGCGGGTGACGATGCCCGCAACAAACGGGATGCCAATGCGAAAGTATTCCAGATAATCACCATTGCAATACAACGGGCAAGGCCAATGACGATGATGCCAACTGCATACTCCGGTTTGTCCGGTAAGAAAATGAGGGTCAGAATAAATATCAGAATCAGCCCCACCCCCAATAGTTGCAGAATAGTGACTATAACAATTCAAGCAGTCTGTCACCTTTGATTTCAAATGGCTTCCATGGGATGACCGCAACACTGCCATTTGAAACTTCACGCACTCTGTTAATCCATTGAATTTCACCTGACGCTTTGGATTTCAGAAAATCGCTGTTCGTTTTGGTGAATGACAGGCTCTGATTTACGATCCACCACTTCGCCGAAATACCTGCGCGCTTTAAGTCTTCGGTAAGTCTTTGTGCTTCAAAAAACGGTGTAGTTTCGGGAAGCGTAACAATAACCACTTCCGTGTAGTTTGGACTTTTCAGTCTTGGAAGCAATGCTTTGGCCGTCTCTGATACGTCGCCGCCCGAATTCTCGATCTGCCGATTATAGCTTTGGGTGGATTCGAGCAGCAGGAGTGTATGTCCGGTCGGCGCTGTGTCGATTACCACTGTTTCGTCCTGGCTCTTTGCCACGATCTCGGCAAAGGCCCGGAACACGGCGATCTCCTGTGTGCAGGGAGAGCGCAGGTCTTCTTCCACATAGGCAAGATCATCCTCGCTCATTGTTTGCCGGGCCTTGGTCAGCACTTCATCCCTGTATTTTTTAAGCTCAAGTTGTTCGTCGATATGGCTGACAGAGATTCCGGCGTCGCTGCTCATTACAAAATTCAGGTGGTCGGCGGGGTCTGTAGTGGCGAGACGCACCTTTTGGCCTTTACGGTTCAGCCCCAGCGCGATGGCGGCGGCAACCGTGGTCTTTCCGACGCCGCCCTTGCCCATCGTGAAGATGACCTTTTTTCCGGAGTTGTAAAGTTCATCTACCACATCTGCCAGCGTGTAGGCGCTTATTTTCGTCGGACTGGTTCTACCGTTCGCGCTTCCCGAATAGGAGAGCATATGACGGACATTTTCAATACCGGTTATGTTATAGGCCCGCAGTGGCACCATTGAGACCGGCCGTTTCAGAAGATCGATGGAAATGTTTTCAATCGCAGCCTTTTGTTTCTCAAACAAAGCAGTTTCCACTGTGTCGTTTGGATCACTGTTTTCAAGCAGCCCATTGACTACAAGCAACTGATTGCTGATACCGAGCGTTCCGAGTTCTTCGGACGCTCGCTTAGCTTCCAGAATCGGCGCAGCCTCCGGCCTTGTGACAAGAATAAGGGTTGTAAGTCCACCATCGGCAAGCGTATGGACAGCCTTCCCATAAATTTCCTTTTTGCTTTCAAGGCCGGAAAGCTGTCCGAGGCAGGATGCCCCGTGCGTGCTCTTATTGATAAACCCCGTCCAAGCAGAGGGGAGTTGAAGCATCCGCAAGGTGTGGCCCGTGGGGGCCGTGTCAAACAGGATGTGGTCAAATCGCTCTGCTCTGCTTTCATCGGTCAGAAAGTAGGAAAATTCATTGAACGCCGCGATCTCGACGGTGCAGGAACCGGAAAGCTGTTCCTCCATGTTGCGGATCACGGAATCGGGAAACTTTCCGCGATACGGCCCAATGACCGATTCGCGGTATTCTGCGGCTGCGGCAAGCGGGTCGAGGTTTGCGACCATGAGCCCCGGCACTTCTTTGATCTCCGTACCTTTGTTGTCAAGCGGGATACCGAAAACATCCTGTAGATTAGATGCCGGGTCGGTACTAACGAGCAACACCTTTTTCCCGGAATCCGCAAGGGCAACCGCTGTGGCGCAGGAAATTGAAGTCTTACCCACGCCGCCCTTACCGGTGAAAAACAAATATTTCGTCATTGAAACTTTTGCGGGATTATATAATTCCATATTCATATCTGTTTACCTTTCAGCAGCAGCCTTTGGGGCCGCAACCGCATTTGTTGACTTTTACTTTGGTGGTAGGTTCAATCTTATCTACCGAAACGCTGAGTAAATGGAAGAATTCTTCATTGGTGGGATAACTGCCGGATTTGACAATCTTACCGTCAAGCATCGTGATTGGCAGAGCCTTTACACCTTTTTCATTCAGCGCATGGGCAACCGTTTCGCTGCGCATAAATGCCTGCGGTTCGGAAGAAAGGTTATGTCGCGCCACTTCAATACCGGATTTTTTCAGATTTTCAATCACTGCGGCTACCCTTAAAAGTTCCGGATCAACGGAAGGGCCGCAGACGCCTGTGGAACAGCACATAGCAGGATCAAAGATAACCATTTTACTCATTACAGAACAACTCCTTAAAATTTTATTTAGCTTAAATTCAATCGAAAATCATAAATATTATCGATAACAATCTATATTCAGAATATAAAAAAGTGGGCAGGAACGTTAAAGATATCATATTTTCTACGAATTTGTTTTATTGCTGATTGTCAATATCTAATTTGCAGTCATTTTCCTGCTGTTCGCAACAACTGTGACAAATGCAATTTTCTTTGCTGCTTGAAAGCAATTGCCAAAACTCTGAAATACTCTTTGTGGTAGCTTCCTCCAAAGTATAGTGCATCCATGCGCCCTGCCGGTCGGCATTGACAATTCCACACTCGGAAAGCATCTTCATATGATAGGACAGCGTCGGCTGCGTGATATTGAGATGCTTCAAAATATCGCAGGCACAGAGCTCCCCGCAAGATAGCATGTCAATGATTTTCAGCCGGGTTTCATCTGAAAGAGCTTTAAAAAGCAAAGCGAAATCCGCATATTTATTTTCCATTTTAATCCTCCTAATACATAGACAAGCACAAATGATATTTAACATCATCTATACAATATGCGTCTTCACATCATTTGTCAATGCTTATTTAATGACAAAGGAGCGTATTGATAGTGATACCGATTCTATTGACATTTTATTAAGGAAGATAAATAATTATATTGGAGAATAATGCTGATCGACGTCGGGGGGGGGGACGGGTATGAAAAAGACAATTGATGAAATAAGAAGTACAGTAACTCCAATTGCGGAAAAATACAATGTGGAACGTGTTTACCTGTTTGGCTCTTATGCCCGCGGAGATGCTGACGAGAACAGCGACATTGACCTGCGTATTGATAAAGGCGCATTAAGAGGTATGTTTGCTCTATGCGGCTTGTATACAGAGTTGGAAGCTGCATTGAATAAAAAAATTGACCTGCTAACTACAGCGAGTCTGGATGATGATTTTCTTGACCGGATAAAAAATATAATGGTCCCGTAAAACTCGACAAAAAAGTGG
>UREO01000283.1 GCA_900546895.1 uncultured Oscillospiraceae bacterium | reverse complement strand
AGATCTGCGCATGTCTCGTGGGCTCGGAGATGTGTATAAGAGACAGGCTTATGGTCGACGCCGTCCAGAGTAGTGATGGTTTCCCCGTCCTGCGCGCGGCGCACGCGGATTTTTCCCTCGTCAATAAAACGCAGATCAAAGGAGTGCATCGGCTGGCCGTATTCGAGCATGACATAGTTTGTGATATCGACGATATTGTTGATCGGGCGCACACCCATGGCGCGCAGCCTTTCGCGCATCCAGCGCGGAGAGGGCTTTACGCGGACATTCTTGACCACGCGGGCCGAATAGATGGAGCATAGGTCCGAAGCCTCCACCTTTACGTCGAGCATTCCCTTACAGGAGCCGTTTCCCGCCTTTACAGCCGGCGTGTGTATGCTGAAGGGCTTATGGAAGGTCGCCGCCGCTTCCCGGGCAAGGCCGATTACGGAAAAGCAGTCCGGTCTGTTGGACGTAATTTCAAATTCGACTTTTGTGTCGTCGAACCCAATTGCCTTACACACGGGCTCGCCAAGCGCGCAGTCCTCCTGTATCACGAAAATACCGTCTTCAATCGCATAGGGGAAGTCGTGCTTTGTCAGCCCCAGCTCGCTGAGGGAACAGAGCATTCCGCTGCTTTCCACGCCGCGAAGCTTGCCCTTTTTGATTTTCTTGCCGCCGGGCAGAAGGGAATTGTCCATTGCGACCGGCACCAGGTCGCCTACTTTTAAATTCTGCGCGCCGGTAACGATTTGAATCAATTCCCCGGAACCGGTGTCGATCTTCGTAATCCATAAATGGTCGGAGTCCGGATGCTTTTCCAGAGAAAGCACCTTTCCCACGATCACGTTTTTTATTTCGCTGCCTTCGGTCTCCCAGCTCTCTACCTTGGAGCCGCTCATGGTCATCGCTTCTGTAAAATCGCGGATCGGCATATCGTCAAGAGTTACGAATTCTTTTAACCATCTCATTGAAAGGTTCATTGTTTTGCATCCCCCTTAAAATTGCTTCAGGAATCTAACGTCATTTTCATAAAACAGGCGCAAATCGTCAATGCTGTATTTTCTCATGACTACGCGTTCCAGCCCCATGCCCAGCGCAAATCCGCTGTAGATTTCCGGATCGATCCCGCAGTTGGAAAGCACCTTCGGGTGTACCATACCGCAGCCGAGAATCTCGATCCAGCCCTCGCCCTTGCAGAGACGGCAGCCTTCGCCGTGACAGTTGAAGCACTGTACGTCCACTTCGGCGGAAGGTTCTGTAAAAGGGAAGTGGTGCGGCCGGAAGCGCACTACGGAATCCTCGCCGTACATACGCTTTACAAAGGTTTCAAGGGTTCCCTTCAAATCTGCAAAGGTAATTCCCTTGTCAACCACCAGCCCTTCAATCTGGTGGAACAGCGGGGAGTGCGTGGCATCAACCGCGTCCGAACGGTAAACCCTGCCGGGGGAAATAATGCGGATCGGCGGCTTCTGCTTTTCCATGACTCTTACCTGCACCGGAGAGGTCTGTGTACGCAGCAGAATATTGTCGTTGATATAAAAAGTGTCCTGTGTGTCTCTTGCGGGGTGATCTTTCGGAATGTTCAGCGCCTCAAAGTTATAATAGTCGTATTCGACCTCCGGCCCCTCAACAATCTCAAAGCCCATACCGACAAAGATTTCCTTGATCGCGTCCAGCTCAATGCTCAGGGGATGCTTCGCGCCAAGCTCCCGGCGGACGCCCGGCAGCGTAACGTCGATTTTCTCTTTTTCAAGTCTTTTCCGGGTTTCTTCTTCTTTCAGTTCCGCGGCGCGCCTGACCAGATCGGCTTCAATAAAAGAGCGGACCTCGTTGGCCAGCTGGCCGATTTTGGGGCGTTCTTCCGCGGAGAGACCGCCCATCTGTTTTAAAATGGAGGTCAGTTCTCCTTTTTTTCCCAAATATTTAATACGCAGATTTTCGAGTATTTGCTGTCCTTTCGCCTCATCCAATTCGCGCATCGCTTTTTCGCGGATTGCTTCCAGCTCCTGCTTCATAGCGTTATCATCCTTTCCGTTCTTTCAGACATGAATCGGCAATAAAAAACGCCTCCGCCCCGGTAAGGGACGAAGACGAAAGCTCCGTGGTACCACCCTAATTGATTCTCGTCAGCCTTTAACGGTGCCTGCCGTCGCAGCCTACTGAAAAGGTTCAGCCGCGCCACTCCAAAGGGAACTTCACCTTTTATGACTTACAGGCATGCTTTCAGCCGCTGACATGCCCTCTCTGAATAAGCGGGGAAAAAGGTTACTTCCTTTATCATTGTGTTAATACTACATAATATAACACCTTAACACGTCAATTGCAAGCGGGATTTTTTACGGGCAGGTTCCTGTGGAATTCCGTATAATCAGCTCCGGCTTCAGCAGAACCTTGCTGATGCTTACGCCGCCGATCAGTTCATCCAGCATCATGAAAGCGCTTTTGCCGATCGCCACCCTGTCCTGACGGACGGTCGTCAGGGTGGGAGTCAGGTGCTGTGCGATCGGCAGATCGTCGAAGCCGACCACGCTCATATCCAGGGGCACGCATTTTCCAAGACGGTTCAGCTCGGCAATCACGCCCGCCGCAATCACGTCGCTCGCGCAGACAATAGCGGTCGCTCCGTTATTCATAAAGGAACCGACATAATCTTTGGCGCATTCCGGTACATAGTAGCCGTTGGCAATTAAATTAGGATTGACTTTCAGTGAATAATGTTCCATGCTTTGAATAAAGGCCTGATGGCGTTCATTGGTCACCAGACTGTTCTTGGAACCGTTCAGCAGGGCAATGTTTTTATGACCGTATTCGTAAAGATGTCTGACCGCAAGATCAATGCCGTTATACCCGTCGGTGCCGACATAGCCCACGTGCTTATTGGGAATGCAATTGTCCAGTAAGACCGTTGGAACCGACGTTTTGTACAGTTGATTGATGTAGTCGTCATGCAGCGCGAAACCCAGCAAAAACGAGCCGCTGTATCCGTGTTTCAGCATATAGGAATCATACTTTTCCTGAGTCTGCATGTTCAGGTTTGTGGGAATGACCGTTACATCGCAATGATGTCTGGCAGCGCTTAGCTTAAACCCTACAACAATTTCATAGCCAAACTGGTCAATGTTTTCATATTCCATGTTTTCGACCAGGATGCAGACCTTGCGTTTGCCGAGCTTTTGCACTTTTTTGGAAGCGTATCCCATTTCTACAGCGGTGTCCAGCACCAGCTGGCGCATCTCCTCGCTAATATCATTTGCTCCGTTTAAGCCCTTTGATACGGTGCTGACAGCAATTCCAAGTTTTTCTGCAATGTCTTTAATCGTAGCCATAGAAATCCCTCTTTTCCTGTTCAACCACAGTATATACTTTGGCCGCACATCATTTCAAGAGTTATATTTTCAAATTGGAAAATATATGAAACAAATTTTTTATAAAATAGTATTAAAGATTTAAGACTTTAAGATAGTTTTACGAAAATTTACGAAATATATTTTTGTTTATCGATTTTATTAATCATTCTTGATTGAACAAATGTCCCGAAATATTGCGCATAAAAATATAAAATACTTACAGAATAGTTCCTTTTTTCATATTGACATTCAGAAAATCCTTTGATATTATACTGTCTCTTATACACATCTCCGAGCCCACGAGACATGCGCAGATC
>UREO01000282.1 GCA_900546895.1 uncultured Oscillospiraceae bacterium | reverse complement strand
GTTTGAAACGGTCGCCGTCGACGGGGCCCTTCCGCGGAAAACCTTTTCCATGGGGCATGCCTGCGACAAGCGCTTCTATATGGAGTGCCGCAGAATCAAGTGAATCCGAAAGTGCCGGCGGGAGCGATTCTCCGCCGGCTTTTTTGCTTTCAGAACATGATTTTTTATGAAAAATGTCAATGTTTTCATCTCCTCTTTATAATGGAAAACAAATGTGATACTATTGAGAATAAAGTATGTTGAATCGGCCGCTTTCAGGCGGCGGAACGGGGGAAATATGTCTGGCGTAATCAGAGTATTTGTGGAAAAGAAGCCCGGCTTCGATGTTGAAGCACAGCACATCAAAACTGACCTTATAGACAATCTTGGCATGACTTCCATTGAGGAACTCAGGCTGATGAACCGGTACGACGTATCCGGACTAACCAAAGAAGAATTTGCCGCCGCAAGGGGGACTATTTTTTCCGAACCCAATGTGGACGACGTTTATGACGAGACGGTTCCGGTTCCGGAGGATTTTACCGTGTTCGCCATGGAATATCTTCCCGGGCAGTACGACCAGCGCGCCGATTCCGCCGCGCAGTGTATCCAGCTTCTGACACAGGGGGAGCGCCCGCAGGTGGCTACCGCCCGCGTGATTGCCGTAAAGGGCAATTTAAGCGAAGAGGAACTGAATCAGATCAAAAGCTATCTGGTAAACCCGGTGGAAAGCCGTCTTGCCTCGTTAGCAAAGCCCGAAACCCTCGACGTGAAAGCGGATGTTCCGCCGGACGTCGCTCGCGTGACGGGCTTTATCAGTTGGAATGAAAACGAACTGAAGGCTTATTACGAATCCATGGGCTTCGCCATGAGCTTTGAAGACCTGGCGTTCTGCCGCGATTACTTCCGGAAGGAAACCCGCGACCCTAGCGTGACCGAGCTGCGCGTCATCGATACCTACTGGAGCGACCACTGCCGCCACACCACTTTTTCCACAAGGCTGGAAAATATCACAATTGAGCAGTCGGCGGTCAGCGGCGCGATTGAGGACGCGTTGAAAGCGTATTACGAGGCGCGTTCCGAGGTGTACGGTGAAACGGACCGCCCCGTTTCCCTGATGGATATGGCGGTCATCGGCATGAAGCTTCTGCGCAAGCGGGGGCAGATTCCCGACCTTGACCTGAGCGAGGAAATCAACGCCTGCTCTATTGAGGTGCCGGTTACTGTGGACGGGAAAGAAGAAAAATGGCTGGTGCAGTTTAAAAACGAGACCCATAACCATCCTACCGAAATCGAGCCGTTCGGCGGGGCGGCAACCTGTCTCGGCGGTGCGATCCGCGACCCGCTTTCCGGCAGGGCGTATGTCTATCAGGCGATGCGCGTGACCGGCTCAGGCGACCCGCGCGTCCCCTTTGAGGACACGCTGGCGGGCAAGCTGCCGACCCGGAAAATTACGACGGGCGCGGCGCAGGGCTACAGCTCCTACGGCAACCAGATCGGCCTTGCGACCGGTCAGGTCACCGAGCTGTACGACGCCGGCTATGTCGCGAAGCGGATGGAAATCGGCGCGGTCATCGGCGCGTCGCCGAAAGAGAACGTGGTGCGGTTCGTGCCGGACGAGGGCGATATCATCGTGCTGCTGGGCGGCAGTACAGGGCGCGACGGCTGCGGCGGCGCCACCGGCTCCAGCAAGGCGCACACCGAACAGTCTATCGAGGTCTGCGGCGCGGAGGTGCAGAAGGGCAATCCGCCGACGGAGCGCAAAATCCAGCGCCTTTTCCGCCATTCGGAGGTCGCGCAGAAAATCAAGCGCTGCAACGACTTCGGCGCGGGCGGCGTCTGCGTCGCCATCGGCGAGCTCGCGGACGGTCTCAGAATCGATTTGAATAAGGTTCCTAAAAAATACGAGGGCCTTGACGGGACCGAACTGGCTATTTCCGAATCGCAGGAAAGAATGGCAGTCGTGCTCGCCCCGCAGGACGTGGAAGCGTTTATAGCGGCGGCAAACGAAGAAAACCTCAACGCGCAGGTGGTCGCCATTGTTACGAAGGAGCCCCGTCTGCGCATGACGTGGCGCGGCGACACGATCGTGGACATCAGCCGCGCGTTTCTGGACACCAACGGCGTGACCCAGAAGAACGGCGTAACCATTGAAGCGGCGGACCCGGCGCGGTATTACAGAAGCCTGGTGCCGGAATGTTTGAAAAATAAGCCGCTTGCCGAAGCGTTTCAGGAGAACCTTTCCCGACTAGAGGTTTGCAGCCAGAAGGGCCTTGCCGAGCGGTTCGACGCAAGCATCGGTGCGGCAACCGTTCTGATGCCCTTTGCCGGGAAATATCAGCTGACCCCGGAAGAGGCAATGCTGGCCAAAATCCCGGTCATGCACGGAGAAACAGACGACGCCACCGCGATGTCCTACGGGTATCTTCCGGGCATCGCGCGGTTCAGCCCGTTCCACGGCGCGGCGTGGGCGGTCACGGAGAGCCTGTCGAAGCTCGCCGCTGTCGGCGCGGACCCGCTGAAAGCCCGGCTGACCTTTCAGGAATATTTTGAAAGGCTGAACACCGACCCGAAGCGCTGGGGCAAACCGGCCGCCGCGCTGCTCGGCGCGCTGAGCGCGCAGCTCGGCATGGGACTGCCCGCCATCGGCGGCAAGGACAGCATGAGCGGCAGCTTTGAGCAGCTGGACGTTCCGCCCACGCTGGTCAGCTTTGCCGTCGCCATGACCAAGGCGAGCGGGACCGTTTCCGCCGCGTTTCAAAATCCGGGCGCGTCCGTCGTCCTGCTTCCGGTTCCTGAAAATCCGGACACCCTGCTTCCGGATTGGGAAAAGCTGAAGGAATACTACGCGGAAATTTACAGTATGATTCATCGCGGTGCGGTGTTGTCCGCTTCCGTTGTCAAGGAAGGCGGCGCAGCCGCGGCGGTCGCGAAGATGTGCTTCGGCAATCGGCTGGGCTTTGTGTTCCGCGAAGAGGCGGTCGATGAAAAAACGCTGTTTTCTCCCGCCTCCGGCGCACTGGTGGTGGAGCTTGCAAAAGATTGCCGTGTCGACGAAAAATTCCATCCGGTTCTTCTGGGAACCGTCAGCGAAGAGGCACGGATTGTTCTGGGCGGCGAAACGCTTGAGATCGAAGCGCTTGTTGCCGCATGGTGCGGCACGCTGGAAAAGATTTTCCCGAACGAAGCGCAGGAGCAGCCGCTTACGAAGGAGGTTCCGCTCTTTACGGAGCGCTTTGCAAAAGTGCCCGCGATCAGGGCCGCGAAGCCCCGGGTTTTTATCCCGGTGTTCCCGGGAACCAACTGCGAGTACGATACCGCCCGCGCTTTTGAGCGCGCGGGCGCGCAGCCGGAAATTCTGGTTGTGCGGAATTTGACTTCTTCCGATATTGAAGCTACAATTGAACGGATGGAAAAGGCGATCCGTCAGTCTCAGATCATTATGCTGCCGGGTGGATTTTCCGGCGGCGACGAGCCGGACGGTTCCGGAAAGTTTATCGCGACCACCTTCCGCAATCCAAAGATTGCCGAAGCGGTGGGCGACCTGCTGAAAAACCGCGACGGTCTGATGCTCGGTATCTGCAACGGGTTCCAGGCGCTGATTAAGCTGGGCCTTGTGCCGTACGGCGAGATTACGAAGCCAAGCGAGGACGCTCCTACCCTGACGTTTAACACTCTTGGCCGCCACGTTTCCCGCATGGTGTATACCC
>UREO01000281.1 GCA_900546895.1 uncultured Oscillospiraceae bacterium | reverse complement strand
CATCCACCCTGCTCAAAAACTCCGGGCGCAGAAAGTCCGAGAGGGCCTTCATCGCTTTTTCACGGGTGACGTCGGAGGCACTCTTTGCAAACCCCAGCGTGCCTTCCTTCTTTTCGCTGCCCGCGTTGGAAGTCATGACGAGGACGGTATTTTCAAAGTTAACGGTACGGCCGTGTGCATCGGTAATGCGGCCTTCGTCCAGAATCTGCAGAAGGATATTCATCACATCGGGATGCGCCTTTTCAATTTCATCAAACAACAGAACCGAGTACGGACGGCGGCGGACCTTCTCCGTAACCTGACCGGCCTCGTCGTAGCCGACGTAACCCGGCGGCGAGCCGATAATGCGGGACACCGAATGCTTCTCCATAAATTCGGACATATCGAGCCGAATCAGCGTCTCCGGCGTGTCAAACAGTTCTTTTGACAGCACCTTGACCAGCTCGGTTTTTCCCACGCCGGTGGGACCTACAAAGATAAAAGACGCAGGCCTGCGGCGGGGGCTGATCTGCACCCTGCTGCGGCGGATCGCCGCCGAAACAGCTTTTACCGCTTCCTGCTGCCCGATCACCTTCGAATTTAAAACGCCCTCGATATCCGCCAGCTTTTTCAGCTCATTTTCCTGAATCCTGCTCGCGGGGATACCCGTCCAGAGCTCGATCACGCGCGCGATGTCTTTTTCCTCTACCTCAGCTCCCAGCGCCAAGGGAGCCAGCTGTCTCGTTTTATCTTCCAATCTGGAAATCTCGGTGCGCACCTCAGCCAGCTTTTCATAATCCGGCTGAACGTCGTCCGCCGTGAGCTCTTCCTCACGTTCCTTTAGTTTTTCCAGCTCAAAGTTGGCCGAATCATAATCCGCCATGGAAATATTTCTCAGCGCGGCACAGGCGCACGCCTCATCCAGAAGGTCGATCGCCTTATCCGGCAAAAATCGGTCGTTGATATACCGCTCGGAAAGAACTGCGGCCTTGCGCACAATCTGCTCCGGCACGCGAACCCGATGATACGTTTCATAATAGGATTTGATGCCCCTCAGTACGTCTACGGTCTCCTCTACGGAGGGTTCCGCTATGGTAACGGGTTGGAAACGCCTTTCCAGAGCGGCGTCCTTTTCAATGTATTTGCGGTATTCCACAAACGTTGTCGCGCCGATCACCTGTATTTCGCCTCTTGAGAGCGCCGGCTTCAGGATATTGGCGGCGTTCATGGAGCCCTCCGCGTCGCCTGTGCCGACAAGGTTGTGTACCTCGTCGATAAACAGTATGATATTTCCTTCCGCCTTCACCTCGTCCACAAGACCCTTGATGCGGCTTTCAAACTGGCCGCGGAACTGCGTTCCGGCAACCAGAGCCGTTAAATCCAAAAGATGAATCTCTTTCCTCATCAGCCTTGCGGGGACGGTCCCCTTCGCGATACGAAGGGCAAGACCTTCCGCCACGGCGGTTTTTCCGACGCCCGGTTCCCCGATCAGGCAGGGGTTGTTCTTCGTGCGGCGGCTCAGGATCTGGATCACACGGGAAATTTCCTTGTCGCGGCCGACGATATTGTCGATCTCACCCGCCTGCGCCTTTGCGGTCAGATTGGTGCAATAGGCGTCCAGATGCTTGCGTTTGGTCTTTCTTTTTTCCCGTCTGTCCTTTTTAACCGGTTCGTTATTCTGAATCTTTTCCGGGCTGCTTTCACTGCCGGAGAAAATATTCTGAAGAAAAGGAAAAGTCGCGGCCCCGCCCGGTACAAAGCCGTCGTCACCGCTGTCCTCCTCTTCCGTGCCATCCGCATTGGCGGCCATCAATTCATTCAGTTCCGACTCCATCGCCTCCATCTGTTCCTCGGTAATCCCCATTTTCTCCATCAGATCATTGACCGGCTTAATGCCGAGCTCCTTGGCACAGACAAGGCAGAGGCCCTGGCTCTCTTTGGAATTTACCGTTGGTGAGATAAACACAACCGCCGGCCTTTTATGGCATCTCGAACACATCATAGGCATCCATCACTTCTTCTCTTTCAAAAATAAATATAGATAACAATCATCAAGTTGTTTTCAAAATCATTTTCTGGTTGATTTCTTATCCATCAGCTCATCCAAGTTCATAGTGTCCTTCGGATCATTGGAATGCAGGATGGAAAGATATATTTTAAAATATTGGACAAAAGCATAGATCATAAACGCGGCGGTAATGGAAAGCAGAATAATCGTAACGGTCAGATCCTGAATCTTCCAGATTCCCCTCATCACCACAATCACGGCAAAGGAGACATAAAACAGGGTGGTCGCAACCTTACCGTACCATTTGGAACCGCCGGGCCTTTTGTTCTTCTTAATTAAGAAACAGGCGGCAATCACCATGACGGCTTCCTTTAGAACGAAGATTCCCAGAAGCGGAATCAGAACCGGTTCTTCAATGGCAAGGCAAATCGCGACCGCCCCCTGCGTCATCTTATCGGACAGCGGGTCAAGCATCTGCCCCAGCTCCGTGGACTGGTTAAATTTGCGCGCGATGATTCCGTCGAACATGTCGGTAAGGCCGGAAACAATCAGCACAACCGCTGCCTGCAGCAATTCGTTCCGCATAAAATAATAAACGAACGGAGCAATCAAAATGATGCGCAAGACCGACAGCCCGTTTGGTATATTAATATTCTTGTTCCTATTTTTCATTCATAGTTACCTCGTTCTAAATTTCCGCCTGGTACAGCAAATATACCGGATTATGAATATATACATACTTGTAAATATTGGACTGTGTGATTTCCTTCTCATTAATCTGCGGGAATTTTGCCGTAAGGAACGGAAGGGAAAGCTGCAAAACGGCACAAAGAACCACCACGGCCACCGCGCCCTTGACCAGTCCGAATACGCCGCCAAGCAGAGAATTGACTCCGTGCAGGAGCGGCAGGCTGAAAACGGCGTCCAGCGCACGGGAAACCATTTGAACCAAAAGCTGAAGGATCACAAAAAGCACCAGGATCGATATGATTTTAACAGCCGCGCGGCCAAGCACCGTCACCGGGCTCAGCTTGGCAAGAGAAAGGCAGATTGCGCCCGTCAGATAATTGGACAGCACAATCGCGGCGGCAATGGCAAAAACGGAACCAACCAATCCCACCAGCGACCTGACAAACCCTATTTTAAAGCCTGTAATCACAAAACACAAGGCTATTACGCAAAAAGTTACATCCAATATTGTGCCCAATTTCCGCCTCCATGACCCATGTGGTTTTTCATATAAAGTTTAATATAACACAAAATGCCGTCAACTACAAGAGGACTCATTTGCTGTTAGCCAGACGAATCTCCGAAACACCCAGAATATAGGCGGAGGTCTCGTCATGAAGAACAATTGCCCTGGCGTCGCTCCCCGCGTCGCAGGTTCCGGTCAAAGTACCCGCCGTGCCGGAATAAAAGCGTACCTGACCCTGGGAAAGAACAGCCATTGCGTCCGCGTAAAGCGAAAGGGATTCGACCGGCTGCGCAAACGGAACGGAGGCCGCGGCGCTGCCGGTGTCGTCCAGCACCACCAGCTTGCCGTTTCCGGCGCTTCCGTAAGGCGTCAGTCCCAAAGCGGTCTTTCCGCTATCCATACTATATGCTGACAGATGCAGTCCCTGATAATCAAAATTCGTTTTTGTTTTTCCGCCGGCGCCGATCACCGCGGTCAGACGGTCCCCGACCGCCGTCACCGTGCCGTTGCCGCTGTAGGAAATATCCAGCATCATATTCTCCGGATAG
>UREO01000280.1 GCA_900546895.1 uncultured Oscillospiraceae bacterium | reverse complement strand
GGGCATCCTCATGCTGTTGGTGCCCGTGTTCGTCAAAAACAATTATTATATGCTGGTAATCAACCGTCTGCTGATCAACATTGTTATTGTGCTGGGGCTGAATTTTATCACCGGCCTGACCGGCCAGATGAATCTGGGAACAGCCGGCATCTTCGCTTTGGGGGCCTATACCTCTGCGCTGCTTTCCAAAAATCTGGGAATTTCCCCGTGGCTCGGGATGCTGGCCGCGATTTGCATGGGACTTCTGATCGGCGTTGGCCTCGGTTTCCCGAGCCTGCGGATCAAGGGCGTTTATCTGTCCCTTACCACTATTGGCTTTGCGGAAGTGGTCAGACTGCTCTGCGCAAACCTGAACGATGTTACCGGCGGCACGCAGGGACTGCGACAGATTCCTCCGTTTTCCATTTTTGGGTTCAAGTTCAACACACAGCAGAGCGTGTATTATCTGTTTTTAGTGATTGCCCTGATCGCCTTTTTCATCGCGTGCCGGATTACCTACTCCAAGTGGGGCAGGGTGTTTAAGTCCCTGCGCGACAATGTGGAAGCGGTGGAAATGTGCGGGGTAAATATTGCAAGCGTAAAAATCAAGGCGTTTACCCTTGCTGCTGTGTTCGGTTCGATAGGCGGCAGCATGTACGCGCATTACATGGGTTACATGAATCCATCCACCTTTAATACGGACCTTTCCGCCAACTTCGTCATCATGCTGATGGTGGGTGGCATTGGCTCCGTGGTCGGCAACGTGGTGGGTGCGGTGATCGTGACTGCCCTGCCGGAGGTTTTAAGGTTTCTGGGGACCTATTATCAGCTGGTTTTCGCTACCATTATCGTCCTCGGCGCGATTTTTCTGCCGAACGGCTGGGGTGACGGGATCAAAAGGCTGTACCGCTGGATTAAGAAAAAAATGCGTAGGACAAAAAACACAGCAAGGCGGTGCGGAAAATGAGTAGTTTATTGCAGGTCAGTAACATTACGAAGCGTTTTCAGGGACTTGTGGCGGTAAACGATCTGTCGCTCACCATGGAGCACCGCACGATCCACGCTCTGATTGGCCCGAACGGCGCTGGAAAAACGACCACTATCAACCTGATTACGGGTGTGACTCCGCTCACCTCCGGAGAGGTGCAGTTGGACGGAAAAACCATTTCAGGTCTCCCCACCTATCAGGTGGCCCGTTCCGGCATCGGCAGAACGTTTCAGAACATCAAGGTGTTTCCCAGCATGACGCTACTGGAAAATGTCATGGTCGGCGGGCACGAAATAGCGCCCATGGGGATTTTAAAGGGTCTGTTCAACATGCGCGGCGCACAGAAGGAAGAAAAGCTGCTGAAGGAAAAGGCGGAGCAGATTCTTGATTATATCGGCATGTATAAATGGAAGGACGAGCTGATGGAAAACCTGCCCTACGGCAGACAGAAAATTTCCGAGCTGGCCCGCGCCCTGATGACCGGCCCGAAGCTGATTCTTCTGGACGAACCGGCGGCGGGGCTGAACCCTTCGGAGCGTTCAGAGCTGGTCAAGGTTATTATGAAGGTCTACGAGGACGGAACCGATTTTTTTCTGATCGAGCATAATATGGATGTTATCATGAAAATCAGCAGCAAAATCACGGTGCTGAATTTCGGCTCCAAAATCGCCGAGGGGACGCCGGAGGAAATACAGAACAACGACGAAGTCATCAAGGCGTATCTGGGACACAAATATCAGGCGCAGAGCCGGAACTAATACGGCGGGAGGTGTGAAGATTGCTTAAAATTAACGGAATAGATGCTTTTTACGGCAAGGTGCAGGCGTTACATAATATCTCCATGGAAATCGGCGACGGGGAAATCATTTCGATTATCGGCTCCAACGGCGCGGGAAAAACGACCCTGATGAACTGCATTATGGGAGTGGTAAAAGCCAGAAACGGCACTATCGAGTACCGCGGCGAAAATATCACGGATAAAAAGACCCACATAATCACGCGTAAGGGGATCGTATACATTCCGGAGGGACGCGAGGTGTTCCCGAATATGACCGTACTGAACAATCTGGAAATGGGTGCGTATTCAAAATCGTTTTCCAAAAAGCAGCTGAACGAGCATCTTGATTCTATGTATGAGCTCTTTCCCAGGCTGAAGGAACGCGCGGGTCAGAAGGCCGGCAGTCTTAGCGGCGGCGAGCAGCAAATGCTGGCAATCGCGCGCGGACTGATGAGCGACCCGCTGCTGCTGATGTGCGACGAGCCGTCTTTGGGGCTGGCGCCGGTCATTGTGGACGATATGTTCAACGTACTGGTCAAGGTCAATAAAATGATGAATATCCCGATTATTATCGTGGAGCAGAACGCGTACATGGCTCTGAGCGTTTCCAACCGCTGCTATGTGCTGGAAAACGGTCTGGTTACCGCTTCCGGCGACAGCGGCACGCTCTTGGACAGCGACGAGATCAAGAAAGCGTATCTGGGCGGCTGACAGGCCGCCCAGATCAAAGGAGAGCGACGAAGATGTATATCGATTTTCCAGAAGTCCATCTGACCGTTCAGGGAATGGAGCGTGTCGTTATCCCGAAAATGGTGACCGTCCGGCAAAAATACGATGCTGATAAGATTACGGATCTCGCGCGGCACATTCGGTTTCAAATGGAGAACAATCTCGAAAACAGGGAGCGTTTCCGTAGCAGGCGGATCTGCCTGACCGTGGGCAGCCGGGGGATTCCCCATCTGGTGCAGATACTGAAAACCGTCTGCGACATTCTGAAAGAGTGGGGAGCGGAGCCGTTCCTAGTCCCCGCCATGGGGAGCCACGGCGGCGCGACCGCCGAAGGCCAGCGGGAATTGCTTGCGGGGTACCACGTCACGGAGAAATCCATAGGGATCCCCGTTCTCTCTTCCATGGAGGTAGTGCGGTATGGTGAGCTGCCGGACGGAACCCCTCTATACTGCGACAGAAACGCGTGGGAATCCGACGGGATCGTCGTGTTCAATAAAGTCAAGCCGCACACAAACTTCAGGGGAAAGCATGAAAGCGGAATGGCGAAAATGATTGCCATCGGGCTTGCAAAGCACAAAGGGGCGTCTATGTTCCATATGAAAGGGTTCGGCCGCTTTGCGGAACTGATCCCCCAAATTGCACAGATATTTCTGGAAAAGGCCCCCGTTGCTTTTGCGGTCGGGGTGGTGCAGAATGCATATGACGAAATCTGCAGTTTGGAAGTCTGCGAAAAGGAAGGGCTTATTCAAAAGGACGCGGAGCTGCTGGAAATCGCCAAAAGGAGGATGCCCAAATTCAAATTCAGGGATTGTGACGTTCTTATCCTGGACGAAATCGGGAAAAATATCAGCGGAAACGGCTATGACCCCAATATTGTCGGGAGGAATACCTCCGAAGAGTTTCCCGGCGAATTCCATACCCAGAAGCTGTTTATCCGCGGACTGACGAGGGAAACCTGTCACAACGGCAGCGGGCTGGCAATGGCGGATATTTCTACCCGCCGCTGCCTGAACGAGGTCGACTGGAAATCCACCTGGGTAAACGCCGTCACCGCGACGGTGCTTAACGCCGGGCGTATCCCGATGTACGCCAATAACGACCGGGAAGCCCTGCTCCTCTGCATCCGGACCTGCAACGGAATCCGCTTTGACCGCGTCCGCATTGCGAGAGTCCGAAATACACTTTCTCTGGACCGGATTCAGGTTTCGGAAGCGCTGTATGAAGAAATTCGGGACAGGGAAGACGTGGAGCTAATCGACAGTCCGGAAG
>UREO01000279.1 GCA_900546895.1 uncultured Oscillospiraceae bacterium | reverse complement strand
ACATTGTCCAGAATTTTGCCCTGTACGCCGCCGCCCTCATAAGAGAGCAGCCGGCGAGCACGGGCCATGTATCCGGCAAGGGCCAGCGTCAGAAGCGCAGCGGCTGCAAGAAAAATTCGAAGGATGATAACGGGAACGCTCGCTGCCGGCAGGTAACTGGCGATGAACAGCAAAGCCAGCAGGAAGCCGGTCACGCCTAAGGTAGTCGGCAGCTTTGCCGGTATCCAATTTGCGTAGTCGATTTTTGCTTGCTTTTTCATAAAGGTCCCCCTTCCGCTTTTCCGGCCGACAGACCGATCCAGCCCTTTTTGTTCCGTAACAGGAGGACGGGAGTAAAACCCGCCTGTTCCAGCCGGAGCTTTAGGTCCTCCCCGGTATAGACCGTCATCCCGTCGATGAGTCCGGTCCAGGTTGTGTTGGCCGGATCATCCATTTCGCACACGAGAAGGAACTGTCCTCCGGGTTTTAGTACGCGCAGGGCCTCGGCAAAAGCTTTTTCGAGATCAGGCCAGAAATAGACCGTTTCAAAAGCGGTTACCAGATCGAAGGCTTCGTCGGCATAGGGCAGCGCCCCTACGTCCCCTTGTCGAATTTCACACCGTTTGCCAAGGTCCGCGGCGTTTTTCTTCCGGCTGAAGGCGACACTTTCCGCAGAATAGTCGATGCCGTCCACAAAGCCCAGGGGACAGAGATCCATCAGCCTTGCGATGTTTGCACCCCCGCCGCAGCCAATGTCCAGTACGCGGGCATCCGGCGCGGGATAAATCAGAGACAGCCCCCAGATGGACAGCGGCGTATGCCCTCCGTTCATGCCGCGGAGCATCATACGCCCAAGAAAGCCTTTCGGCTTTCGCGTGTTTTGGAAAAAACGTTTCATCATTTTCTTGGTTCCCCCTTGCGGCAGCAAAAGCAGACCATGGATTTTACCGTATCCAGGGTTACGTTTGCGTAGAAATTTTCCAGCCGCTTTTTCAGGCTTGCCACCGTCTCAAACGGAGGAGTAAAAAAGCCCTTCGGTTCGTAAAAATGCCGGATAAACCAATCGGTGCGCCGGGTTTCGCCCCGGATATAAAAACAGCCGCAGAAAATGCCGCCGGGCTTCAGTACACGGAAGGTTTCGCGATAGGCCGCGTCCTTGTCCGGAAAGGCGTGAAAGCCGTTCAGGGACAATACGGTGTCAAAGCTGCCGTTTTCAAAAGGGAGGCTCCCCACGTCTCCCTGTACAAAGCGGACCTGACGCAATCCGAACTTTTCCGCCCTTTTTTGTGCGGTGGCCATCATTTCCGCCGAGTAGTCCAGACAGGTCACGTCCGCGTTTTCCAGCTTTCGGTATACCGGCATGGTGAGTACGCCCGTACCCACGGGAACTTCCAGAAGCTTTCCGGAAAAGCCCTCCCGGATTCCGGCGAGCGCCAGCTGCAGATAGCGGTCATTATCCGCCTTATTCATATCCCACACCAGTTTGCAGATGGTTCTTCCAAAAAGCGTGGAGCAGGTGATCATACCGTCGTAGGCGGTGGCCTCCTGTCCCAGCATCTGATAAGCCTGCCGGATTTCTTCATGCGCCATGCCTGTCGTCACTCCTTCTGATTTTCTTTTCGTTGGTGCTTTTTATGTACGCCTCCGCTATGGCGGTCAGGGAAACGGGCAGCTTCCTGATCGCCCGTTAACGGTTAGCTTGCGCTAACCAAGGCCGATCAAAAAAGCCGTCCTTGCGGGACAACTTTTCAGAACAACCGCCGAACATGCACTTCACCGCTGTGAGAGTGCTTTTTTCAGATTCCTCCGGCACCTTGCGCGCAGGAGACAGGTAACATCCCTCTCCAGAAAGGCCGTTACCTTAATAATTATAAGATACACCCTCCTATCCGCTTTGTCAATCGTTTCAGGCGCTGTTTGAAAAAACAGCATTTCCTTGCTGATGCATATTTTTACCGGGTTTCAAACATCCTGTTATTGCCGGCTGGTTTTCTTCTCCGCATTGTAATGCTCCACAACGGATTTCGTGTCTGAATTTACAATAATGATCTCCGTGCCGAAGTCGGCGGCCTTTTTTACAGATGCGGCAGGAGCCTTGTCATCGGTAATAATGGTATTGATTTCTTCAAGGCTTATAGAATTACATAAGGAATTGACGTCCCATTTGGAATAATCGAGCAGCAGAATGCGTTTTTCCGCGATGGAGGCCAGCGCTTTTTTGGTTGTGGTCAAATTCTGCGTATGCTCATACGCCCCTCCCGGAACCCGGAAAGCGCGGCAGGAAATAAAAGCAATGTCCGCTTTATATTGCGAAATATGTTCCGGTTCGGCAAATAAGATGGAGCGGTTTGCATGATTCAGAAAACCGGTCGGAAGCAAAACCTGAACACTGCTGTAATTCGATAAAGTCAGGGTGGCGGTCAGGCTGGAGGTAATCACCGACAAGGGGATGTTCTGCGGCATCATTGTCACCATTTGCTGGATCGTAGTTCCCGAATCCAGGCAGATGCTTTCAAAAGGAACCAGATACTGCAGCGCAATGGCGGCAATGGCTTCTTTTTCCTTTTTATTCTCCTCTATCTGAACATAATAATCCGTCTCCTGAGCGTTTTTCAGCAAAACGGCATAGCCATGCTCGCGCTTTACAAAATTCATTTCCTGCAGCTTGTCAAGATTTCTTCTAACCGTCATTTCGGTACAGTTGAGCAGCCTGGAAAGCTCGCTGATAGAAATGATATTTTGGGACTGCATGATTTCAATGATTTGGGCCGGTCGATCTTTTTGCATACTTTGCACACCTTTATCAATTTAATACTTTTTGTATCAAGGATATTCGAACATTCATGGTATGGAATTTGAATCTATTATAATATAAAATTTTAAAAATAACAACAGATTGTTTTAAAACGATTGAAAACGAACACGAATCAAACATATCATACAAAAAAGCAAACATAATCTATTGACAACTAGCGCTAATGTGTTTATAATGTTCAATATAGAAAGAATATGAATCATAAATAAACAAAATAAAGTTCTTTATAAAACAAATTTGAGAGGAATAGAAACATTTTGAGTACATTTTATATTTTGGGTGTTGACCAAAGCACGCAGGGTACCAAGGCGGTTCTATTTGACGAACGCGGAAAAATAATTGGCAGATGTGATCGTCCCCATAAGCAGATCGTCAATGAAAAAAGCTGGGTGTCACATGATCCGGAAGAAATTTACCGTAACGTTGTCGCCGTCTGCAAAGCGGTCGTCGAAAAGACCGGAATTGACAGAAAAAAGATCGTCTGCATGGGGATAGACAATCAGCGCGAAACCACGGTTTGCTGGGATAAAAAGACCGGCCGTCCGGTTGGGGATGCAATCGTCTGGCAGTGTAACAGAGCCAAGAACCTTTGTGACCGTATTGGTGCGGACCCTTCTGTGACAGAAGCCGTTTACAGCAAGACGGGCTTAAAATTGTCTCCGTATTACCCGGCCGCCAAAATGGCATGGATGATCGAAAACTTTCCGGACATGGAGGATAAGATCAAAAACCATACCCTGGCGTTGGGAACCGTAGACAGCTGGCTGATTTATAAGCTTACACATGGGGCCTCTTTCAAAACCGATTATTCCAACGCAAGCAGGACACAGCTGTTTCATATCAAAGAGCTTGCGTGGGACGAGGAGCTCTGCGGCATCTTTCATATCCCAATGGATGCGCTTCCGCAGGTCTGCGATTCCGATTCGGTCTTTGGCCATACGGATCTGGAG
>UREO01000278.1 GCA_900546895.1 uncultured Oscillospiraceae bacterium | reverse complement strand
ATATAAAGAACAAACGGAGGAGAGAAAATGAACATTTCTTTGAACGGTTATGGTGAACAGATAGCAACCTTTGAGGCGGAAACCGGCGTGGCGCCGGGCATTCCGGTAAAAATGGCCGGCAACGGCCTTGTCGGCGCTGGGAAAGCGCAGGACGAATTCTGCGGGATCGCGGTTTCCGTGCGCGGGGGCTTTGCGGCGGTACAACTGCACGGCTACGTGACGGTGCCGTATTCCGGGACCGCTCCGGCGGTCGGGTACCGGTTTCTGAACTGTGACGGGAACGGCGGGGTACAGGCCGAAAGCACAGGCAGGAGCCTACTTGTCACCGACGTGGACGCCGCGGCGCAGACCTGCGGAATGATTCTTTAAATAACGGGAGGAAAAAAGATGGCATTTTATGAATCGGTAAAACTCGAAAAAGGAATGTACGGCACACCGGGAAAAAGCTTTACGGAGGTTCTGGAAAGCCTGGACCCCACCCAAAATTACGCGGGCACCGGGCTGGAAGGGCTTGACGCGTACCAAAGACAGCTGAAACGCTTCGATATCCGCGTGGGCGGGGCGGATTCCGACCGGATCGAAAAGTTTTTCCAGACGGCGGATAGCTCGGCGCTTTTCCCGGAGTACGTCAACCGCGCGGTGCGTCAGGGAATGGAGCTGGCGAACCTGTTGCCGAACCTCGTCGCGACGACGACCAACATCGGCTCCATGGATTACCGCACCATTACATCCAATCCGGGCAGGGACGACAAGGCGCTCAAGCCCGTCGCGGAGGGCGCGCAGATTCCCCAGACCGTCGTCAAGACGCAGGACCATCTGGTGAAGCTGCAGAAACGCGGCAGGATGCTGGTCGCTAGCTACGAGGCGCTCCGCTTCCAGAAGCTGGACCTGTTCACCGTCACCCTGCGCCAAATCGGTGCTTACATTGCCCGCGCGCAGCTTGCTGACGCGGTGGAGGTGCTGCTGCACGGGGACGACGGCCAGTCGCCCGCTGGTACGGTGGAAACGGCCGGGGCCAAACCGGATTACGCCGATATGGTGAACCTGTGGGGTTCTCTTGCGCCGTATTCGCTCAATACCATGCTGGCTTCCACGGCGACCGTAAAGGATATCCTGTCTATCAGTGAGTTTAAGGACGCGAACGCGGGACTGAATTTTCAGGGGACCGGCAAGCTGGCCGCCCCGCTTGGCGCGAACCTTCTGCATGTCCCGGATTTGGAGGACAGCCAAATCATCGGGCTCGACAAAACCTGTGCGCTGGAAATGGTGCAGGCCGGAGGGGTGCGCACCGATTACGATAAGCTGATCGACCGCCAGCTGGAGCGCGCCGCCATTACAGCGATCGCGGGGTTTGCAAAGATTTTCGACAGCGCCGTCAAGGTGCTGAGCTATCATTCCTGAGGGCGTGGGTATGGTAATTGAGGATGTGACCGAACGCTTTGCGCTGATGGCGGATTTAAGCGCCGGGTCCGCCGCCCGGTTTCTGCCCCTGTGTGAGGACGCAATGATGGAAATCAGCCGCCGCGTGAAAGAGGAGACTCCCGAAGCGCAGGGCCTTCTGTGCGCGGCGGCAGCCTCGCTTGCACTGTATCGCTGGGCTGTAATGACGGCGGGGACCGGGGTGGAGAGCTTTTCGGCGGGGGATATCAGGGTGACGAAAAGCTGCGCCGGGGTGGAAATGGCCAGACAGGCGTGGCGGGAATCCCTTGCCGCCGCGGCCCCGTATTTAAAGGACGACGGTTTTTTATTTGAGAGGATATGCCCATGAAGCGGAAGGAGGTACTGGAAAGGCTTTTTCAAAAATACGGCGAAAAAGTAACTGTCCGTGACCGGGAAGTCAGCGCGGTTTTACGCCCTTTGCAGTACAAAAGCGGCGCAGCCCTGAATCTGCCCACGGAATATTACGATAACCTGCATTACCTTTACACCGGCCCTACAGGGGAACCGCTTTGTACCGGGGATGAGGTTTCCAGCGGCGCACGCAACTACGTTGTCAAGCGCGCCGACACGGCCCTGTTGGCGGGGGAAGAGCTTTATGTCTGGGCGGTTTTAAAGGTGCTGGACGACGGCGCGGACAGGGAGGTCTATTTGGAAGCGGACGGGAAGCGGGCCGCGATCGCGGACAGCTACACGGTAAAATGTGTGCAGCAGAGCCGCACGGTTTCGGCGTGGGGAGAGCAGGACGCGGTTTCCACCGCGCCCGGGCGGATCAGCTACGAGCTGACCGTTCGGAACGTCCGGCCGGAAAACGGCGCGGATTTGTGCGCGCTTTCCGGCTTCCGCCTGATCGCCGCGGGGAACGGCGGTCGGGTGGTCTATTCCGGGTGCAGATGGAAAAACATTACCGCGGAGGGCGGGGCGGGCAACACACCCCGCCGGAGCATGGAGCTGGTGGCCGCGGCGCGGACACAGGAAAAGGAGGGGAAGAGCGGTGGACAGTGAGCTGGACGAAATTTCGGAAGGGCTGGAGCGGGATTTCCGCAGGTACCCCCATCCGCTGGACACGGGGGAGGAAAACACATGAAAATACAGCCCATGAGCTATAAAAATTATGTGTGGCCCTTTAACCCGAAGCAGGTGGAGGTCGCCTATTCCAGAAATATTCAAAATCTGAAGCTGCCCCTGTACGGGAGCGTTCTGCAGGATATGGGCTTTGACAAACGGGTCGTGACCGGGTCGGGGGAATTCATCGGCAGCGGGTGTATGGAGGAATTCAGCCGTCTGGCGGCGGTGTTCGCCTCCGGGGAAAGCGGGCTGCTGCGCCTGCCGGGGGACATGCCGTTCCCGGCGGCGTTTGCGTCGCTGAAAATGATCGGCGAAGCCCAGCCGGACTGCGTTTCTTACAGCTTTGTCTTTGTGGAGGACGACGCCGGTCCGGAAGAGTCTTCTCTTTCCGAAACAAGCTATGTCTGCAAGGGCGGAGAGAGCCTTTGGGAAGTGGCGAACCTTTACGGGACGGACGTGGATACGCTGAAAAGCCTGAATCCGCTGATTCAGTGGCCGAACGCGCTGGAGGCCGGGCAAAAGGTGGTACTTCCGTGATTTATGTGGGTGTAACGCCGCAGGGGGTGGGGCTTTTGCTCCCGCCTCCGGTTTCGGCAAAGCTGGTTTGCGGGGAGGACGCGCCGGCGGACGGCTTCACCGGTGTGTTCCCGCTCGGGAGAAGTTTTGGGAGGCTGACGGGGCTGAAAATCTATGACCGGGCCCGGAAGCTGTGCTTCGACGGAATCGTGGACGAGCAGAAGGAAAGCGTCGGCGGCGGATGGAAGCTAACGCTTTCCGCCCGCAGCCGCGTCGCGCTCTTGCTGGACAATGAGGCCGTTCCACAGACCTACTGTATGCCGTCGCTGAGGACCATTTTTGAAAGGCATGTGAAGCCCTACGGCTTTTCGGGCTTTCTAGGCGACAGCCGGGCCTTTCACGGAACGTACACGGTGACAAAGGGAATGAGCGAGTGGCAGGCTGCCGCCGGCTTCTGCACCCGGTTTTTGAAAGTGGCGCCGCGGATTGCGGACGACACGTTCGACGCATCCGGCGCGAAGCCGCAGGGAGAGTTGTTATTTGACAATGCGGCCGGGATCGGGTATACCTCCGTTTCGGTAGAAAACCTGTACTGCAATGCTCTTTCGGAGGTTCTGGTAAAATCCGGAAGCGCCGGGATTTACAGCCCGGCGGCGCAGAGCGCGGAGGCGGTTTCCCTTGGAATTCGGCGCGGGAGATGCCTTGCACCTGTCTCTTATACACATCTGACGCTGCCGA
>UREO01000277.1 GCA_900546895.1 uncultured Oscillospiraceae bacterium | reverse complement strand
GGTACAAGGGCATAAAAACGATTCTCACGATTCACAATATTCAGTATCAGGGAAAATACGGCAAGGAGCTGGTGGAGGACGTACTGGGAATTCCCCAGTCGGATCTGCCGGTTCTGGAGTACGACGACTGCATCAATCTGCTCAAGGGCGCGATCGAGAGCGCCAACCGCGTCACGACGGTCAGTCCGACCTATGCGCAGGAAATTCTTGACCCGTGGTTTTCCCACGGCCTGGACAGCATCTTACAGGCGCGCGAATGGAAGCTTTCCGGTATCCTGAACGGGATCGACACGGTCAGCTACAATCCCGCCAGCGATCCCGAGCTCTACGCCCCCTATTCGGCGGAGGACCTTTCCGGCAAGGCGGAGAATAAGAGCAAGCTGCAGGAAAGGCTCAACCTGAACAAGGAACCCAATACGCCGCTCATCGGCATGGTAACGAGAATGGTTTCCCACAAAGGGCTGGATCTTGTCAAGGAAGTGCTTGACCGGCTGATGCGGGAAACGAACACGCAGTTTGTGATTCTGGGCTCCGGTGACTGGGAGTACGAGAATTTCTTCCGGGAAATGCAGGAGCGGTACCCCGGCAGGCTCTGTGCCTGTTTCGGTTTTATTCCCGAGCTATCCCGAAAAGTTTACGCCGGCTCCGACATTTTCCTGATGCCGAGCAAGAGCGAGCCCTGCGGGCTTGCCCAGATGATTGCTTTGCGCTATGGTTCCGTCCCGGTCGTCCGCGAAACGGGCGGGCTGAAGGATTCCATTAAGGACAGCGGCGACGGGGAAGGCAACGGCTTTACCTTCCGGACCTATGATTCCGGCGATATGCTGTACGCAATCAACCGTGCGCTCGAGGGCTACTCTGATCCGGAGGGGTGGAGCATTCTGGTGGAACGCGCCATGAAATGTGATTTCAGCTGGGGACGTTCCGCAAACGAATACATTCGCCTGTACAGGGACCTGATGAAAGAAAATCAATCCTGACCGCTTCGCCACTGCCGGCATCGCCGGATTGGATTGATGGGGAACAAAGATGAAACAGACAGGATATCAAAAGAACAGGAAAATCCTTTTTACGGCAGCGGGAGTCGTCCTGGCTCTCGCTGCCGCATTTTGGATTTATATCCGGGAAAATCCTTTCGGGAGCCCCTTTCCGCCGGGCGCTTCATCCGGGGAAAAGATTTCCTCTGCGGTCTGTTCTACTGGGGAACCCATCGGCCCGTCAAACCCGGCGCCCACAGGCAGCTCAGCCGTTCCGGCGTTAAGCAGCTCTGCCGTTTTGCCGCTTGACGGGATTTTTGCTGATTACGGCCTGCCCGCCCAAAAGAAGCTTAGGTCCATGAGTCTGAGAGAAAAGGTGGGGCAGGTGTTTGTTTTCCGCTGCCCCCAGACGGGAGCGGTCAAAGCCGCCGCCGACTATCAGCCGGGTGGGTACTGCCTGATGGCTTCGGATTTCAGAGGAAAAACCACGGCGCAGGTGCAGGCTGTGCTCAGATCCTATCAGGAAGCAGGCAAGATCGGAATGATTCTCTGCACGGACGAAGAGGGCGGCACGGTCATCCGTATCAGCAAGTATCAGGCGCTCAGGAAAACCGCGTTCCGGTCCCCGCAGCAGGTGTTCCGCCTTTCCGGCCTGAATGGAATTTATGACGACACCGTGCAGAAGGCCCGGCTTCTGAAAAAGCTCGGACTGAATCTGAACCTCGCGCCCGTATGCGATGTTTCCGCCAATCCTTCCGATTTTATTTACGATAGGGCGTTTGGCAAAGACGCTTCCAAAACGGCGGACTTTGTCAGGGCATCGGTCAGTGCGTACAACAGCCAGAACCTGTCCTGTACGCTCAAGCATTTCCCCGGTTACGGAAACAATCGGGACACCCACACCGGGATTGCCTACGATAAGCGTGATTACAGCGTGTTCCGGAAGCAGGATTTTGTTCCGTTTCAGGCGGGAATCGACGCGGGCGCGCAGTGCATAATGGTTTCGCACAATATCGTGAACTGCATGGACCCGTCCCGTCCGTCCTCCCTTTCGCCGAAGGTACACGAGATTTTGCGTAAGGAATTGGGCTTTACGGGCGTCATTATGACCGACGACCTCTCCATGGGCGCCATCACTGATTTTACAGCGGGAAAAAGCCCTTCCGTCGCCGCCTTTACAGCGGGAAACGATATTGTGCTGTCCTCCGACATGGTGCGGGATTTCAACGCGCTGTATGCCGCGGTGCGGGACGGGACCGTCAGTGAACAGCGGCTTGACGAAAGTGTGCTTCGTATCCTTGCATGGAAATATAAAATGGGTATAATATAAAGAGAATACTACGGAAGGATCTGATTAATTGAACTTAACGGAAGAAGAAAAAAACATCCTGACGGAGATCAGGGATTCACAAAGATATCCGATTGTGCGTTTGGAGCTGCACAATTCCGAAAATGAGGAATTGATTTCCATTGCGCTCAATTATGTGAGGATTACCGACGAAGAGGATTCCATGGAAACGGTCAAGGCGCGTTCCGCCGCGCTGAAAAGCCTGATGGAAAAGGGCCTCGTTTTTATCGACTACACGGTGCGCGTATGGGTTTCGGGCGATTATGACGTTTACTACAAGAGTAAAATCTACGAGCTCCTGTGCCGTACCGTCATGGAAAGCGCAAAGCAGCCCGGCGCGGTCTTTAACCTGCCGTATATGAGAAAGGGCTACGCTACCCTCTCCTTTAAAGGAATAAGGGAAGCCCGGAAGAAATAGAAATACCAAAAACCGGCCCGTCAATTTCTGGCGGGCCGGTTTGCAATTTCAGTCGGATATGATATAATTTATTTAACGGTTTTTTTTGCGCCCATCAGCACTTCGGCATTTTGAATCAGATTAAACAGCGAACTGGAAAATAGCGGGTACTCCTCGGAAATTTTTTCCGGTGAAAGCACGGGCAGATTGGTTTTTTCCAGCCCCTCCATCCCGTCGGCGTTTTCCCCGCTTGCCAGACAGGCCGCGTTGGAATACGCGATTTCCATCGCCGCGCCGGAACGCCCGTCGCTTAGCTTTTGCGGAACGGAAAAAAGACCCTGCGGATTTTTCGGGTTGGCGGAATACAGAAGCCGGAAGCTCCTGTAAACGGAAATATTGAGGTATGCCGACACTTCCGAGGTCAGCGACTTGTTTTGGCACTTTTGCAGCGTGCTGAAAATAATATTCATCGAATTCGCAAGCAGCTTTTTGTTCAAAACGGGCAGCAGGCTGCCTTTCAGAATATTCTCCTTGCCGATGGCGTCCGGTTCCGGAATATCGTCCACCTTAATGGTGGCCCCGTTGCGGTGCGGAGTCCTTCCAAGGAGATAATCGCAGGAAACGTCATAAAATTCAGCGGTCTTTACCACAAAGTCCAGCCCGCATTCACGGATTCCCTTTTCGTAATGCGAAAGCAGGGCCTGAGAAACCTCCAGTTCCTCGGCCGCCTTTTTCTGGCTTAATCCGCGCTCTTTACGCAGCAAAGTAATAATTCTTGGGAAACTGCTATTCATTGAACTATCCCCTGTGTCGAAATATGGAAAAATTAACGCCTTGTAAAGTATATAACAAATATAACGCTTTGTAAAGCCGCTAGATATCGTGTCTTTTCGCTCTGCGCCTACATGTATCTAGGAATTTTGCGTTTGTCAAGACTTGAGTCGGAAAATTTTTAAGGAGTCGAAAAATGAAATCTTACACTATCCATTTAATCCGTCACGGAATTACAGCGGGAAATCTTCTGGGCCAGTATGTGGGGC
>UREO01000276.1 GCA_900546895.1 uncultured Oscillospiraceae bacterium | reverse complement strand
CTTCAATATGGATGCGCAGGATACGGACCTTTCTGCCGTTGCTCAGTTCCACATATCCGTTTTTGCACAGCGGCATATCGTACTGTGAAATCTGGTACGCCTTCGGAAGGTCGGGGTACACGTAGTTTTTGCGGTCCATTTTGGAAACCGGGCTGATTTCGCAGTTTGTCGCCAGACCGGCCATGATGGCGTATTCGACCACTTTTTTGTTCAGCTTGGGCAGCGTGCCCGGCAGCCCGATGCAGACGGGGCAGCAGTGGGTGTTCGGGTCGCCGCCGAACTCCGTGGTGCACGAACAGAAGATTTTCGTTTTGGTGGATAATTCAATATGGGTTTCCAGTCCGCAGACCAGCTCGTAATTGCTCATAGCTTCACCCCCATGTCCGCGCAACGGAACACCGTGTCTCCCACGGCCGATTCATACTGATGCGCAAGATTCAGGATGGCTGCCTCGCTGAAGCTGCTGCCGATCAGCTGCATGCCGATGGGCAGGCCCGCGGCGTCAAAGCCGCAGGGGATGGAAACGGCGGGCAGGCCAGCGATGTTCACCGGCACGGTGCAGATATCCGTCTGATACGTTTCCACCGCGTCCTGCGCGGTAAAATTCAGCGGGAAAGCCGTCATAGGGACGGTGGGGGCGAGAATCGCGTCGCATTTCCCGAAAGCGTCCCGAAACGCTCTGACCAGCGTGCCGCGCAGGTTCTGTGCCTTTTTATAATACGCGTCGTAGTACCCCGCGCTCAGCACGTAGGTGCCCAGCAGGATTCTGCGCTTGACTTCCTTGCCGAAGCCCTCGCTGCGCGTTTTGCAGATCATTTCATTGCGGTCGCCGTAATGCGGGGTGCGGTAGCCGTAGCGGATGCCGTCGTACCGCCCGAGGTTGGAGGAAGCCTCCGCGCACGCCAGAATATAGTACACCGGCAGGCTGTATTTTAAAGCGGGCATATCGAAATAGACGATCTCGGCGCCGAGCGACTCGTAGACCTTCAGCGCGTTCCGTACCGCGCCGTTCACATCGTCGCGGATGCCGTCGAAGTATTCCTTCGCAATTCCGATTTTCATACCCCTGATGCTGTTGTTCAGGCTTTCGCCGACCGGTTTTCCGGTATTGCCGCGGCAGGTCGAATCCTTTTCGTCGTACCGGGAAATCGCGTCGTAAACCAGCGCGGCGTCCTCTACCGTTGCGGTGATCGGCCCGATCTGGTCAAAGCTGGACGCGTAGGCGATCAGCCCGTAGCGGGAAACGGCGCCGTAGGTCGGTTTTAAGCCGACAAGGCCGCAGAAGCTCGCGGGCTGACGGATAGAGCCGCCCGTGTCGGAGCCAAGCCCGTAAACGGCAAGGTTGCCGCCGACCGCGGAGGCCACGCCCCCGGAGCTGCCGCCTGCCACGCGGGAAAGATCATGGGGATTCAGCGCCCCGCCGAAGCACGACGTCTCGCAGGAGGAGCCCATGGCGAACTCGTCCATATTGGTTTTTCCGAGCAGTACGGCGTTCTGCCGCTGCAGAATGTCCCACACCGTCGCGTCGTAAATCGGGTAGTAGCCCTTCAGTATATTGGAGCAGCAGGTGGTTTCGATCCCTTTGGTGGAGATATTATCCTTGAGGGTCATCGGAATTCCCGCAAGGGGGGAGAGTGTTTCACCGGAAGCGATTTTTTTGTCCACCGCCTTCGCCGTTTCCATTGCCAGCTCCGCCGTGGGGTTGACATAGGCGTTGATTTTTCTGTTGTCGCGTTCCATCGCGTCGATATAGTTCTGTGTAAGCTCCTGACAGCTGATCTGCCGGGACTGCATCAGTCCGTGCAGCTTTTTGATCTGACTTTCCATCCGTACCTCCTACACGCGTTTTTTGACCAAAAAATATCCGTCGTCGCGGCTCTCGGCATTTTTCAGTATCTCTTCCCGGTCGTAGGAAGGGACGACGGTGTCCTCCCGGAAGACGTTGGAGAGGTTATTGATGTTGTCAAAATCGGAAGCGTCGGCGCTGGCGGCGTTGATCGTGTCGGCAAAGCCGATGATTTCGCTCATATCCTTCGTCAGCTCGTCCAGCTCTTCGTCACTGACGGAAAGCTTCGCAAGATTGGCGATATTCAATATTTCCTCATGGGTAATCATAAAAGCCCTCCTTTGGGCCGGGCCAAAACAGGCTCCGGGCTTATTTTCTCAGCTTAATGTGAACCTCGCGCAGCTGCTGCTCGGTGACTTCTCCGGGGGAGCCCATCAGCACGTCCTGCGCGTTGGAGTTCATCGGGAACGCGATCACTTCGCGGATGTTATCCTCGCCGGTCAGCAGCATCAGCATGCGGTCCACTCCCGGGGCCATGCCCGCGTGCGGGGGCGCGCCGTACTGGAACGCATTGTAGAGCGAGGTGAATTTGGTTTTGATATCCTCCTCGGTGTAGCCCGCGATTTCAAACGCCTTGACCATCACGGCGATGTCGTGGTTGCGCACCGCGCCGGAGGAAAGCTCCACGCCGTTGCAGACGATGTCGTACTGGTAAGCCAGCACTTCTTCCGGCTTTTTGGCCGTCAGCGCCTCCATTTCGCCCTGCGGCATGGAGAACGGGTTGTGGGTGAAAACGTAGTTTCCGGTGTCCTCGTCGATCTCGTACATCGGAAAGTCCACAATAAAGCACAGCTCGAACGCATCCCTGTCGATCAGGTCAAGTCTTTCGCCAAGCTCCGTGCGGATCTGCCCCGCAAGCTTCGGGGCTGTCTCGCGGTCGTCGGCGATGAAGAAGATCACGTAGCCGGGCTTCAGTCCCGCGCGGCGGGTAAGCTCCTCGCGTTTGTCGTCCGGCAGATATTTGTTGATCGGGCCCTTGTACTCGTTTTCAGCGGTGACGCTGATATAGCCGAGGCCCTTCATGCCGATTCCCTCCGCGAATTTCAGCATGTTCTCGAAGAAGCTCTTTGGCTGGGCAACGCAGTCCGGCACGCTGATTGCGCGGACGGTTTTGCCTTTGAACGGGCGAAAGGAGGTATCTTCAAACAGGTCGGTAATATCAAGAATGGTCAGCGGGTTGCGCAGGTCGGGCTTGTCGGTGCCGTATTTCAACATGGATTCCTTGTAGGGAATGCGTACAAACGGTGCTTTGGAGACCCTTTTATCGGAGAATTTCTCAAAGGTCGCGCCCAGCACTTCCTCCGCGACAGAAAAAACGTCCTCCTGCGTGGCGAACGCCATCTCAAAGTCGAGCTGATAAAATTCGCCGGGAGAACGGTCGGCCCTTGCGTCCTCGTCGCGGAAGCAGGGGGCGATCTGGAAATAGCGGTCGAAGCCCGACACCATCAGAAGCTGCTTGAAAATCTGCGGGGCCTGCGGCAGGGCGTAGAATTTGCCTGCGTGTCTGCGGCTGGGAATCAGATAGTCGCGCGCGCCTTCCGGAGAAGAGGCGCTGAGAATCGGCGTTTGGATTTCCAGAAAGCCCATGTCCGTCATCTTGCCGCGCAGAAAAGAAATCAGCTGGGAGCGCAGGACAATATTCTCGTGTACCTTCGGGTTGCGCAGATCGAGAAAGCGGTATTTTAAACGGACATCTTCCTTGGTTTCCTTCGACAAATCCACTTCAAACGGCAGGCTGTTCAGTGTTTTGCCCAGCACGGTGAGGGCGGAGACCGTTACCTCCACCGTGCCGGTATTAATTTTGGGATTAACAGTGTCTTCGTCGCGCAGTATAACGGTGCCGGCGGCGGTAATGGTGCATTCTTTCGTTACATTTTCCAGCAGGCTTTCGTCGTGAACAACGATCTGAACCACGCCGTAGTGGTCGCGC
>UREO01000275.1 GCA_900546895.1 uncultured Oscillospiraceae bacterium | reverse complement strand
CCGTCTAATTCGTCGGCAGCGTCAGATGTGTATAAGAGACAGATCTTACACCACCCTGTAATTCTTACCGTAATGATATCACAGATACCCTGTCGATACAAACGGATTTGGCAAGTAGGGTTAACGAAAGGAGTGCGCCCCCGCTTAGACACTCCCGTCAAACTCCCCCAGCCGCTTCGCGGCAGCCCCCTCGAGCCGGAGGCCTTAAAAAAACGACCCCAGCCCTCCTCCCATAGGGAGATGGTGCGCCCGGCGCGACAGAGGGAGTGCGCCGCCGCTCAGCCTCCGTCAATTTAACCGCGAGAAGGAATACCCCACTACCCGGCGCAGCCGCTCCCGCGCTTTTTTCAGATGCTTCGACACAGTCGGCGGCGTAACGCCGATGATTTCCGCGACCTCCTGCACGCTTTTCTGATCGAAATACCGCAGCCGCAGACAGTCGCGCTGCCGTTCGGTCAGCTCTCCCTCCATCGCACGCCGCAGCGCCCCGCGCATCCTGAGATGCTCTCCCCCGTCGTCATTCTCTTCCCGGCCGACATTCAGCCGGTCCCCGAACAGATCCAAGTTTAAATCACTTTTTCTTCTCATCTTTTCGCCCCGATTCTCACCAGATACCTGCCTGTGTGCAGGCAGTCCAGATACATGTCGTTCAGCAGGGCAATCCTGCGGTACAGCCCGGAGGCCTCCTCGTTGCCCGCCTGCCGCGCCTGCCTGCGAAGCGGCGTCAGCCGTTCCTTAATTCTCTTTGCCTCATTCAAATATTCCGTGCCCCATTCGTTATAGCCCATATTGCTCCTTTCCTTCCCCGAAGCGGACCGCAAGCATCCGGATTCGTGTCCTATAATTCCATACTATCCAAAGAGGAGCAAATTTTCAAGATATTTTAGAACAAATGTTCTATATAAGCCTCCGGCAGGGACAAATCTGGTACACCGAACCGGGCTTGTTTCCATTTTACAAAGATGTTAAAATAAAGAAAAAGCCTAAGCGACCTGTAGGGCGGGAGCAGGATATCAAGCGGAAAGCGGGAAATCAAAATGGAAAGCTTCGCTCCTTTATTGATCATTGCGGGATGTTATGTTCTTGTCTATACGTTTGGCAAGATCAACAAGAAGAAATACGGTGCTCCGGGAAAATTCCGGGATTCCCGGAACCTTCATCACCGGGGAAAAAAGTAGGAGGAAGCGAAACGCTTCCTCCTTTATTTTTTATCCCTCAGCTTTTGAAAAAAAGCCGTAAGCAACAACGCACACTCGTCGGCAAGCACGCCGCAGAGCAGCTCCGGTCTGTGATTATACGGCAGTTCAAACAGATTCACAACGGAGCCGCAGGAACCGGCCTTCGGGTCCCGCGCGCCGTAAACCACCCTTGGAATCCGCGCGTTGATGATCGCCCCCGCGCACATAGGGCAAGGCTCCAGCGTAACAAACAGCTCGCACTGCCACAGCCGCCACCCGCCCAACAGACGGCACGCCCGGTCAATGGCCTCCAGCTCCGCGTGGCAGAGGGCGTTTTTTCCGCTCTCTCGCCGGTTGCGGCCCGTGGAAATGACTTCCCCGTCTTTTACGATCACCGCGCCGACCGGCACCTCGCCCTCCTGCGCCGCCTCCCGCGCAAGAGCCAGCGCCAAGCGCATAAACCGTTCCTCCCTGTCCATATCAGCCTACGAAAGATACCGGAACGAGGACAGAGCCGTCAACAGCAGCACCGCCACACCGCCCGGATTGAAAAACAGCGCGTTCAGCTTTGCGGAAAGCCGGAAATACGGATTCACCCCGTCGCCGTGGAAAAATTTCTTATCCTTTACCAGAAGATAAACAAAGGAAGCCGCGCCCAGCACCAAAACGACGCCTACCACCGCGTTGTTTACATAATCCGCCATCTGATCCCCACCGAAGCGCTGCGACATTTCCACCGTGAAGGAAATCCCGTTGTTGAAAAAATGGATCAGAATGGACGGCCACAGGGAATTGGTGCGAACCACCACCAGCGCCATGACCAGACCGGCGATAAAGGCAAACACCATTTGCACAAAATTGCCATGGTACAGCCCGAAAAGGATCGCGGAGCCCACTACCGCGAACCCGTCCCCGTATTTTCTCAGGCTGTGAAGCACCAGGCCGCGGAAAAGCAGTTCCTCCACCAGCGGCGGAATGACCGCGATCGTAAGAAAATACAGAAACAAAACCGGCGGATCACCGGTCAGGGGCATCTCCGGCAGCTCACCGGAAAAGCCGAACCATTTCTCGATTTCCACCACTGCGTTGGCCGGAATGTTTGCCAGCATGCAGACGGCTGTTCCGAAAAAGACGCACGCACCAATTTTCAGAAACCCGACTTTCTCAAAGGGCAGCGCATTGCTCAGGGAAATATGCCTTGCGGCGAAAAAGACCAGCGTGGGAGCGGCCAGCCCGACCAGATAGCCCGCCCCGGTCGCAAGATAATAAAGTACCGGCGTAAAGCCTTGAAAATCGCTGTTCGTATAGTCGTGCGCATATCCCACGGCGCGAAGATAGAACACGCAAACATACACGAAGCCGGTCATGAAAAACATGGCGGCGAGCAGCGTCCAGCAGACCGCGTTGGAGGTTTTCCTCAGCTCGCGCTTGCTGTTCTGGGCTTCCACATAGGGATGCACGTTATAATAAGGGCCGTATTGGGTGTAAGGCGAATTGTTCATTGCTCTCTCCTTTTATAAAAAAGGCCCTCTCCCGCAAGCAGGAAAGAGCGTCTCCTTTTTTGGGCAGATTAGGTGAATATAGGCGCCGCCGGCCAGGCGGCAGGTAAAGAAAAAGAGCCGGACCCAAACGCAAATTTGCCCCTGACAAGCACTTGTATATGGGCAAAAAATCAGCAAGCATTTTTTTAGAAAGAGGATCGGGTTCCGTTAGCATTTCCAAAAGATTTCGATTGCTATTATAACATGCCGGTGATTGTTTGGCAAACATTTTTGCTGTTTAAAGGTTTGTGGCTGTCTGTCAATGTACCGGCTCGGGAGCAAACAAATCGCGGCCCGCCCACAATGCCGGATTTAGCTGTTTTTTAACCAGCCCGCACTGTTTTCATTCTTAAAGTGATTCCTGTAATTCGCAGGTGTTTCATTGGTGTACTTTTTGAATGTCTTTATAAAGTATCCCGGCTCGCAAAATCCAAGGCAGTCGCTGATTTCCATCACGGTCATATCCGTACACTGCAAGAGCTCTTTCGCCCGGGTTATTTTCAGTCTGGAAACAAAAGACGAATAAGTTTCTCCGATCTCTTTTTTAAACAAACTGCTGAGATAAGGAACACTGACATGGCAGTGCTGCGCAGCCTGAGACAGGGATACCGTCTGACTTTTTGCGGAATAGATATATTCAATTGCCTGCATAATAATGCTGTTGGATCCATACGACGGTTTTTTATCTTTGAAACAATGCTGTACTTCGGGGTCTCGTGTGATCTGTTCAACCGCGAATTCTTTTTTTAGAATACTGCAAAGAGAAGAAAGCAAGGATTCCACGCTTTCCAGCTGTTCTATTTTATAGATTGGTATCTGTTGATAATACTCATTCAAACTTTCTCTCGCCTTCTGTAATTGAGGCTCTTCAATCTGGAAAATACACTCCGGAAATTGATTGTCCGCATTTTGTACCCTAACCTGGCCGGCCATAACCGCGCCCATGTAAATTCCCTCAAAAACAATCGGAATCGACATATTGACAACTGAAAAATGGCAGCTGTAAAGAAACGGCTCTTTTGTAAACATACTTTTAAGATTGACTAAGGCGTTACACTCACGGCAATGGCGGCAAAGTATTTTAT
>UREO01000274.1 GCA_900546895.1 uncultured Oscillospiraceae bacterium | reverse complement strand
CTATAATACGGATGCTGTTTTTTACTACAAGGAAGTGAATTTATGGCATATGACATTGGCCCTAAAATTGGTATTGAAGGTGAATCTGAATACCGGAAGCAAATTCAGAATCTTACCACTCAGCAAAAAACACTTGCTACAGAAATGCAGGCTGTTACATCGGCATTTGATAAAAATGATAAAAGTCAGGAAGCCCTTACTGCTCAAAATCAGGTATTATCAAAACAGATCGATGTCCAAAAACAAAAACTTGACGCTTTAAAGCAGGGCCTTACCGCCGCTGCGGATAAGTACGGAGAAAACGATAAGGTTACTCAGGGATGGCAGCAGGCGGTCAATAAGGCTACCGCGGAACTGAATCAAATGGAACGGCAGTTAAAAGACAACAATACCGCTATGAATAAGGCTGACACGTCCACCGGAGAAGCGGAGGATGCCGTCAAAGAGTTTGGAAAATCTATGGACAATGCCAGTGATGAAGCGTCTGCCTTTGGTGACGTCCTTGGTGGAAGTCTTGTTGCGGATGGGATTGAGAAGGTAGCTGACTCTGCCAAAGATGCGGCAAAGTCTGTTTTAGAACTTGCGCAGTCCTCTGATAAATCGGCTGGCATGTTAGAAGCACAACTTGGATTGACAAAGGATGCCGCTGCCGATTTATCAGCCGTGGCTGAAACTGTCTGGTCGGATGGATTTGGGGAAAATCTCGATGAAGCTACAGCCTCTGTTGCGACTATCCGGCAAATGCTTGGAGATATGGCCGAGGACGATATGGGCCGCGTGACTGAAAAGGCCTTAACCATTAAACAGGTTTTCGGTGCGGAAGTCCCAGAATCCGTTAAGGCCGTAAAGACCATGATGCAAAATTTTGGAATTACGGCAGATCAGGCTTTTGACCTCATTACAGTTGGATATCAAAACGGTCTGGATTACTCAGGCGAATTTCTTGATACTCTGAATGAGTATTCCCCACAGTTTAAAGGCATGGGAATTTCTGCGCAGGAAGCCATGAATTTATTAATTCAAGGGTCAGACCAGGGCGCTTTTTCTCTGGACAAAGTGGCAGATGCCGCGAAAGAGTTCAATATTCGTATCAAGGACGGAAGCACAACCACACAGGAAGGTTTAAAGCTTCTTGGAATTAATTTTGATGATCTTAGTATAAAAATCGGTTCCGGGCAGATGACTTCAGGAGAAGCAATGCAGCTTGTCATTGATAAATTGAACCAGCAGGATGATACCGTAAAGCAGAATCAGGCTGGTGTTGATCTTTTCGGAACTCAGTGGGAAGACCTCGGAGCTTCAGCGGTTTTGGCAATGGGAAACACATCTTCCGCACTGGATGATGTAACAGGAGCAACAGAAAGAGCCGGAGATGCTGCCAATGATAATCTGCAAAGCAAATTTCAAACGGCTTTGCGCGGTATTCAAGATTCGCTTGAACCTCTGGCGGAGCGGGCGCTAGATTTTGCGAACAATACAATGCCGCAGGTGCAGGATTCGCTTCAATGGATAGCGGATCATGCATCAGAAATTGCGGCCGGAATTGCAAGTATTGTCACAGCGGCGATAGGGCTAAAAATTCTTAGCATAATCAATACGGCAACGGAATCATGGGAAAAATACAAGGCAAAGCAAGAAGCCGCTACAATTGCACAATGGGCATTTAACACGGCACTCGGTGCAAATCCGATCGGCATAATTATAACCGCCATTGCTGCCCTCGTTGCTGGAATTGTCGTTCTGTGGAACACAAACGAGGGTTTCCGAAATGCCGTCATAGGTGCTTGGACGGCCATTCAGCAAGCCGCCGCTACAGTATGGGGGGCAATTACGACTTTCTTCACACAGACTATTCCGGATGCGTGGAATAGTCTTGTCGCATTTTTTACCGGGATCCCTGATTGGTGGAATGGAATATGGTCATCTGTTGGACAATTTTTTAGTGACACTTGGAACAGTATCATATCTTTCATCACGGAGAAAATCCCGGAGATTATCAACAATATCATAGAATGGTTTCAGGAACTTCCCTATAATATCGGTTACGCTCTTGGAACGGCGGCGGCCAATGTTGTGAATTTCGGTGCCAGCGTATGGAGCTGGGTTACAACGGAGCTTCCGAAAATAATTCAGGGAATCATTGATTGGTTTGCTCAGTTGCCCGGTAGAATCTGGACGTGGCTTGTCAATACGGTTACGAATATCGGCACATGGGGCGTCAACATGTATAATTCTGCTGTGGCGGCCGCAACCAATACAATAAATGAGGTAGTGAATTGGTTTTCCCAATTGCCCGGGAGGATTTGGAATTTCTTTGTGGATGTTGTAAATAAGGCTGGTGAATGGGCCGGAAACCTCGTAACGACGGCACAAACGGAAATCCCAAAGTTTGTAGATAAGGTAATGGAGTTCATAGGGGGGCTTCCCGGAAAGATGCTGGATATCGGGAAAAACATTGTTCACGGAATATGGGATGGTATTACCGGGGCAATTGACTGGCTGCATGACCGTATCTCGGATTTTTGCGACGGAATCTTAGATGGGTTTAAGAAAGCCCTTGACATTCATTCTCCATCCCGCTTGTTTGCGGATGTGATCGGTAAAAATATCGCACTCGGAATCGGGGAAGGATTCACGGATAACATGTCCGCAGTGGCCGCGAACATGTCCGCATCTGTGCAAAGGACTGCGGGCAATATGGCTTCGATCATCAGCGGATTATCCTCCAGCACAAGTACCGCTATGAATTTTTCCGGAATGCAAACAGCCGCGGCGGGTGCTGGAACCTATGGCGCCACTACAAACCTAAATTATACGGCGGTCTATAACAGTCCCGCAGCCCCAACTCCTGCAGAGGTCAATCGAGTAAACCGTCAGAATGCGCAGCGAATTGCATTGATAACTCGGAGGGGAAAATGAAAATCATATGTGCAAAAGACAGCGGGGAACAGCTGACACTTGGCTGGTTCGCCCCGTTGTGGATTAATAGCATAACGGGGCTTGGAGCGGATTATGAGGTTACGACAAGCAAAAACTCCGGGCAGGATGGAGAGAATTATACCGGCGCCACTGCTTCGAAGCGTGGTATCACAATTGTATTGGACGTTCGGAAAGCCGACTATGTAATACAGCGGGATAGGCTTTATAGCTTCTTCCAACCGCGCAGCGTAGGAACGCTATATTATTACGACGAACCAATTTCGAGAAAGATCGGGTACTACGTGGAGAGCATAGAACCTGCCGGGGATGGTCCATTAAGAAATATTACGCTATCCTTCATCTGTCCGGATCCGAAGTGGTACGCGCTGGAAGATCAGTTGACACAGCTGGCCGTCTGGCGGGGAGGCATCACGTTCCCCTTGCGTATTCATCCGCCTTTCACGGTGACGGAAAAGGTCAATACCCTGATAGGGAATGTCCATAATGACAGCGCCGTACCAATGGGATTGGCCGTGAAATTTACGGCTTCCGGTGAAGTGGTCAACCCGTCGTTGTACGATGTTAATCGATATGAGCTGATGCAGATCAATACGACCATGCATGCCGGGGATAAGATCGTTATCACAACCGGGGACGGAAACAAGCGTGTTAAGCTGATTTCCGGAGGCGTGACCACTAACATCAATAATCTTATGGCGTATCCCCCTAAGTGGCTGAAAGCTTACCAGGGGGATAATCTTTTTCGGTACAATGCCGACAGCGGGATAGACAGCCTGTCCGTGTCAATTCTGAGTACACAAGCATATTGGGGGGCGTAACGTTCCTTACAGAAGGGAGGTGAAATACAATGGCGAAAAATGAACTGCATATTGAAGTTGACGGAATCAGTATGGCGATAGAAAAGGCAAAAGAGCTTAATAACC
>UREO01000273.1 GCA_900546895.1 uncultured Oscillospiraceae bacterium | reverse complement strand
AAAGCAATATATTTTGAAGTAAAATGAGTTAAAATTAGAATATTAAAATCTTTATCCTATCTTCTCAAACACACTCCGGCAACCTTCGTTTTCCCGCAGCACGTCTGTGGACAAACTCTGCAGGCGTGTTTTTTATGTATATCAGACCGTTTTCCGGTTTGATAGCAGATTGAGTAAATTATATGGAGGAAAAAACATGGAATTGACATTTCCGGCCAGGCCATTCAAAACACATGGCGGCGCGGACGTTCCCCACCATAAGAACACGGCGCAGACCGAGTCCGCCGTAATGCCGCCTCCGGCACAGGTGGTGCTGCCTATGCAGCAGCATGCGGGCGCTCCCTGTACCCCGCTTGTAAAAGTTGGCGAACCCGTTCTGGTGGGACAAAAAATTGCGGACAGCGGCGCGTTCATCAGCGCTCCGATTCATGCGAGCGTCTCGGGAAGAGTCAGCGCGATCAAAAAGGTCATGCTGCCCGGAGGGCAGTACACCGATGCGGTTGTCATCGACTCCGACGGCCAGATGACCGTTTCCCCGGACGTAAAACCGCCGGCAACAGAAACACCGGAAGCATTTACGAAAGCGATCCGGGAATCGGGGCTGGTGGGGCTTGGCGGCGCTGGGTTCCCGGCGCACGTAAAGCTCAATGTTCCAAAGGATAAAAAGCTTGACACCATGATTGTCAACGCGGCGGAATGCGAACCGTACATAACAGCGGACAACCGCGAAGCGATTGAAAATTCCTGGGACGTGCTTTCGGGGATTTACGCCGTGGCGGATCTGTTAAAGCTGGAACGCGTCATCATTGCCGTTGAAGACAACAAGCCCGACGTCATTGAAATCCTGAAAAAAATTGCCGACAGCGAAACAAACGACCCGGAAGACCGCGTGCGTATTCTTCCCCTGCACGCGCGTTATCCGCAGGGCGCTGAAAAAGTCCTGGTCAAGGCCTGTACGGACCGCGAAATCCCAATGGGAAAGCTGCCCGCCGACGCAGGCTGCCTTGTGATGAACATTACCTCTGTTTCCTTTATTGCCAAATACCTGAAAACAGGGATGCCGCTTGTTACAAAGCGGGTCACCGTTGACGGGTCGGCGATCCGGAATCCACAGAATGTCATTGTCCCGATCGGCACAAAGATCGCGGATATGATCGAATTCTGCGGCGGGTACCAGTCGGAACCGAAAAAGCTTCTGATGGGCGGCCCCATGATGGGCCTTGCTCTGACCAGCGACGGACTGCCTGTTCTTAAGCAGAACAACGGTATCCTCGCGTTCGGGGAAAAGGAAGCCCGAATGGACGCGCCGACCGCCTGCATCCGCTGCGGCCGCTGTGTGGACGGCTGCCCTATGAACCTGATCCCCGCGCAGCTTGAAAAATATTCCAATGCCAAGGATGTTGAAAAGCTTCAGGAATACGACGTTATGACCTGCATGGAATGCGGCACCTGTGCTTTCAACTGTCCGGCGGGCAGGCCACTTGTGCAAGCCATCCGGCTCGGTAAGGGGCTTGTAAAAGCGGGAGGTAAAAAATAATGACAGAGAAATTGATCGTATCGTCTTCTCCCCATATCAGAAGCGGTGTTACGACCCGCAAAATCATGCTGGACGTCATCATTGCGCTAACGCCGGCGGCAATCGCTTCCATGATTATCTTCGGATTTAAGGCCCTTGTGCTCATCCTCTGCTCCGTTGCTTCCTGCGTCCTCAGCGAATATGTCTGCAGAAAAGTCATGAAGCGTGAAAACACCATTGGCGACCTGAGCGCCGTAGTAACCGGAATCCTAATTGCGTTTAACGTACCCGTGGGCGTCAGCCCGTTCATTGTCATCTTCGGCGGAATTGCCGCCATTGTGGTGGTAAAGCAGATGTTTGGCGGAATCGGACAGAATTTCGTAAACCCGGCGCTGACCGCGCGCATTATCCTGATGTCCTCCTTCCCCGCCCAGATGAGCAGCTGGAACGCTCCGTTCTATTATTTGCACGGCGCCGACGCAATGACCACCGCTTCCCCGCTCGGCGTTTTGAAGGAGGGCGCAAGCGGCACCATGCCGACGCTGCTCAATATGCTGGTCGGCGTCCGCGCGGGATGCCTTGGGGAAACCTGTGCGGTGGCACTGATTCTCGGCGGTATCTATCTGGTGGTGCGCGGGGTCATCAGCCCCGTCATCCCGTTGTGCTATATCGGCTCCGTTGCCGTAATCTCGCTGATTGCGGGAAGAAATGTTCTGTTCGACCTGCTCGCGGGCGGCCTGCTGCTCGGTGCCATCTTCATGGCAACCGATTACGCCACCTCCCCGATTAACCTGAAGGGCAAGATCGTCTTTGCCATTGGCGCGGGCATTATCACCATGCTGATCCGTATTTTCGGTCAGCTGCCGGAAGGCGTATCCTTCTCCATTATCCTGATGAACCTTCTGGTACCGCATATCGAGCGCCTGACACGTCCTGTTCCATTCGGAAAGGAGCGTGTGAAAATTGAAGATTGACAAAAAAGAGGTGCTCGCCCCCGCCGTCACGCTGTTTGTGATCTGCCTGGTCACCGCGGTACTGCTGGCGGGTACAAACCTGATGACGCGCGATAAAATCGTGGAGATCAACAAGCAGTCCGAAGCTGCTTCCCGCCAGCTTGTACTTCCCTCCGCGAAGGATTTTGAGAATTCCAAAGACGGCACGTATGCGGTTGGAAAAAACGGAAACGAGCTTTCCGGATATGTGTTTACCACCAAGACAAAAAGCTACGGCGGCGATCTGAAGGTGATGACCGGTATTGACAAAGACGGCAAAATCACCGGCGTTGTCCTGCTGACCATCGGTGATACGCCGGGTCTCGGCCTGAATGCGGAAAAAGAAAGCTTCCGCGATCAGTACAAAAAGGCCGTCCCCGAAAACGGGTTTGAAGTGATTAAATCCGGTACCGCCTCGGATACACAGATTGAGGCGATGACGGGCGCGACCATTACGAGCAAGGCCGTTACCACATGCGTAAACGACGCAATCAAACAATATCAGAAAGTAAAGGGGGGCGAATAAAATGGCAAAAACTCCATGGCAGGAATTCAGCAAGGGCATCATCAAGGAAAATCCCGTTCTTCGCCTTGTACTCGGCACCTGCTCCACGCTTGCGCTGAGTACCTCCGCAAGCAACGCGATCGGGATGGGCCTTGCCACGACCTTTGTACTGGTGGGGTCCAATACGGTTATTTCCCTGCTGCGCAAGGTCATCCCGGACAAGGTGCGTATTCCCTGCTATATCACGTTGATCGCGGGCTTTGTCACCATTGTGCAGATGCTGATCGAAGCGTATTCCCCCGACCTGAAGGAGGCGCTCGGCATCTACCTTCCCCTGATTGTCGTGAACTGCATCATTTTGGGCAGGGCCGAGATGTTCGCAAATAAAAACAAGGTCCTTCCGTCCGTTCTGGACGCATTGGGTATGGGCGCCGGCTTTACCGCCGCGCTGCTGGTGATGGGCATCATCCGCGAGCTCTTGGGCGCCGGAACGGTTTTCAGCTTTCCAATTACCTCCGGGTTCGTATCGCCTATCATCATCTTCCTGCTCCCTCCGGGAGGCTTCTTCGTGTTCGGCATGATGATTGCGCTGGCAAACAAGCTGGCCGCTGAAAAGGGTTCCGAACCGGCTGAGTTGGGCTGCCAGAACTGTCCGCTCTGCGGAAGCTGCTCCATGATGGCTGAAAAAGAAAAGGAGTGTGTGGGAAAATGATCAAGGGATTAGTCGCCATTTTTTTAGCAGCCATACTGACCGAAAACTACATTCTTAATAAATTTTTGGGTATCTGCCCCTTTCTGGGCGTTTCCAAAAAACTCGACACCGCAACCGGCATGAGTATTGCGGTTACCGTCGTCATGGTGATTTCCACCGCGGTAACGTGGCCGATTTA
>UREO01000272.1 GCA_900546895.1 uncultured Oscillospiraceae bacterium | reverse complement strand
GTATCCATACAGCGCCAGAATCATAGCGACACAGACATAACCGATGGGGGAGGTGAAATACGATTTCAGCTCCCGTTTGGTAATCGCTCTCATTCTTCTTCCTCTCCTTCCGTTATCGTTTCAGCAGCGGTGTCCTTCGTATAGGCCGCGCTGGTCAGGCGCAGGAACACGTCCTCCAGTGAAAGCCCGGTGTTGGACATGGACAGAATGGGATAATTTTTCGCCGCGGCCGACCGGAAAAGCTCCCGGCGTACATCGCGGCCGTCGCGGGCCTCTACCTCGTACTCGAAAACGCCCGGCTCCTTTTCGCCGCAGCTCTGCACGGTTTCCACAAACTTGACGGATTTCAGGGCGTTTCTGACGTCGGTCTCGTTTCCCTCTATCCGGATGATCAGCTTATGGTCGGCGCTCAGGCTCTGGGAAAGGCTTTCCGGCGTGCCGTCCGCGACCAGCTTTCCCTTATTGACAATGATGATGCGCTCACAGACCGCCTGAATTTCCGGCAGAATGTGGGAGCTTAAAATAATCGTATGTTTTTTGCCCAGATTGTGAATCAGGTTGCGGATTTCAATAATCTGCTTAGGGTCAAGCCCGACGGTGGGCTCGTCTAAGATCAGAACAGGGGGATTGCCCAAAAGCGCCTGCGCAAAACCGACGCGCTGTTTGTAACCCTTGCTCAAGTTGTTGATCAGGCGGTGATACACGTCGTTGATTTTTACCAGCGTACAGATTTCCCTGATATGCTTTTCGCGCGGGAGTGTGACTTTTTTCAGGTCAAAGAGGAAGTCCAGATATTCCTTCACCGTCATATCCGGGTAAAGCGGCGGCATTTCGGGCATATAGCCGATCAGCTTTTTCACTTCGTTGGGATTGTCAAGCGTGTTGTACCCGCCGACCGTGACCGAACCGGAGCTGGCCGACAGATAGCCGGTAATAATGTTCATGGTGGTCGACTTTCCCGCGCCGTTCGGCCCCAAAAAACCGACGACGGTTCCTTCTTCAACCGAGAAGCTGATGTTGTTCAAAGCGACGTTTTGACCGTAGCGCTTTGAGAGGTTTTTCACCTCAATCATGCAGATCCCTCCTGATGTTTCCATTATTTTCGTGACCGATGCAAAAGCGAATTTTTATCCGACCCTCTTAAAAGGGAGCCGGAAAAAGAAGGCCGCGGCTTTGCCGACAAGTCTGAGGCGGACAAAGTCCGCTGTAACGCCATTTTATTGTAGCAATTTGGCGCGGTCGGAATGTAAACTTTTTTTGAATGTTTCCATTCTATTTTATAAACTTTATGTGATGACTATGTGAAAAGAGTCGGGAAATAAAAGAAAAGAACCGTCTCGGGGACTGATATGTTCCCGAACGGCATCTCATCTTTTCTGTTCTTCTTCGCTTTTGATCTCATCCGGCTTTGCGTTGTCGGCTTCCGTACCGCTTTTCCTGCTTTTCAGCCAGCGCAGGGCTTCGGGTGCATACGCTACGATCAGCCCGATTCCAAGGCCGATGGGCAGCCAGCTTCCCTGTGGGTTTCCTATGGCGAAAAACAGGGAGGCGGCCCAAAGCCCTAGATACATCATAAGACGTTTTTTCGGCTCGCTCAGCTCAGTGGGCTTTTTCTTTTTCATGGCGCACCCCTCAAATTTTTCCGTCCTTCAAAAGCCGCGCGGTTTTTAAAACCAGCACCTGCGTTTTAGAGTCGGGGATTTCCCCGTCTATCACCATGCGCACCGCTTCGTCCACCGGGATTTTTTCTGTTTCCAGAAACTCATCCTCGTCAAACTGCGTCTTGCCGGAGGTTTCCAGACGGCAGGCGTACAGATAAATGATTTCGTTGGAGTAACCGGGGGAAGGATAAAGCTTTCCCATGTCGATATAGCGGGAACCGGTGGTGCCGGTTTCCTCAAGCTGCTCGCGCTTCATCGCTTCAAACGGGTCCTCGCCGGGTTCCAGCTTACCCGCCGGCGTTTCCAGAACGACTTCTTTATAAGGATACCGAAACTGGCGAACAAACAGAATTTCATTCTTTTCCGTCAGCACGGCGACGCTGACCCCGCCCGGGTGATCGACACACTCCCGGGTGGAGGTTTTTCCGTTAATCAGCTCCACCTTGTCCACGTGAAATTTGAGGATTCTTCCTTCATAAATATCGTTTCTGCTCAGGGTCTTTTCGTTGAATTCCATTTTCTTCTTCCTGTTCAAATCATTCTTGCTAAGAATGCATCTGTGCTTTTCGTTATAGAGAAAAAACATAGTGTCCATTTCAAAACTTAAAGTATAAAACACAATAAATACAACAAAAAGTATTTAGCTGTTCAACCTTGCCTCCCTCTGTGAGGGAGGTGGCGCGCCCGGCGCGGAGGAAGGAGTTTCGGGGCACTTTGCTCACGATTTCGTGTAAGCTTTTTGGACGCTTACAGCGGACTCCCTCAGTCAGGCTGCAGCCTGACAGCTCCCTCACAGAGGGAGCCTGAGACGACCCCGCCGACCGCATGGTCCGCTTCCCGACCGGTAGGTCCGACTGAGAGAGTTGTCCCCTTTATTTGAACTCGTAGGTGTAGTTTTGATCAAAGGAGTAAAGCTGACGGTAGATCTGTGCGGCGCGGCTGCGGTAATAATCCATAGTCGCGCTCGCAGCGTTGACCTGGGCCATGGTTCCGCCCGCGGCGTATGCGTCGTCACTGATTTTTTTCAGCGCTTCTGTCTTGCCGTTCACCCAGGCGGTCTGTTCCGCTTTGATCTTGGAAAGAGCATCGCCCGTAGCCAGCTTCGTGACCTTGCCGTAAGCGGAGGTGACTTCTTTTTCCCAGATCCCGGCGTACTTATTGGAAAGGTCGACCATCTCCACATTGGAGAAGGCCTTATTGGACTCCGCGATATATTGCTTGTCAATCGGATTTTTCTTAAACAGCGCGTTAAACTCCAGGCTGTCGGTCTCTATATCGATGACCGGGCCGGGCTGGGATTCGGACGGTTCGTTCGGCGTTACCACAGGAACGCTGCTGATCAGTTCGCTCTGCGCGCTGCCGGCAGGCTGGGACTCCGCCTGAGAGGACTCGCCGAGCCCGCTCGCCGGGACGGAGCTTTGCCCGCTCTTCACCGACCCGCAGCCCGCGAACGCCGCAATCGTCACGGCAGCCGCCAAGGGAATGCAAAGCTTTTTCCAGTGATTCATTGACTGCACCCTTTCTTATTCCTCGGTGTTTTCCTGTTTCTTATCCGTTGAAAGAATTTCTTCTATATCCTCCGGTTCGTCTTCGCAGCCGGTGTCCGCGTCGCCTTCGTCCGCGGGCAGGGCATCCACCGCGTCCTCTTCATGCGCCGTGCGGGCCAGCGTGACAACCTCGCTGTTTTCGTTCAAACGCATGACGCGCACGCCCTTGGCGGGCCTTGCGCATTCGCGGATAGAGTTAGCCGGAATGCGGATAATGATACCGTCGGAGGAAATCAGAATTACGTCGTCGTCCAGATCGACCACTTTAATGGCGGCAACCTCTCCGTATTTCTGAATATGATAGTTGGTAAGGCCCTTGCCGCCCCTCGACTGGATACGATAATCGTTAATGCTGGAAAGGCGCCCGTAGCCGGTTGCGGAAACGGTCAAAACAAGGCCGTCTTCGCGCAGCGAACTCATTCCAACAACATAGTCGCTGTCCTTCAGGGTAATTGCCTTAACTCCGCGGGCGGTTCTGCCCATGGGGCGGACATCTCTTTCATCAAAACGGATGGCCATGCCCAAACGGGTCGCAACCAGAAGCTGCGTATCGCCGGAGGTCAGCCGCACCCAGGAAAGCTCGTCGCCATCGTCCAGATCGATTGCGATTACGCCGCCCTTGCGCGCGGTGTTGTAAGCCGAAAGGCTGGTGCGCTTGATGATGCCGTTGCGCGTCACCATGCACAGATAGCTTTCGTCGTCGAATTCCGGCACGCGAATCATAGAAG
>UREO01000271.1 GCA_900546895.1 uncultured Oscillospiraceae bacterium | reverse complement strand
GAATATGTGCAAATTGTTAATATCATGTTGACATTTAATGTGCAATAATATAACATCAATGAGCAAGAAGAGTAAGTCGTTACATAACCTGACAAATGTGAGAAAGGAGAAAGCAAGTGATAAAGGGGGTGATTCTATGACGATAGTATTAGGCGGGCTGTTTCTGGCTATGGTGCTGCAGGCGTTTTTTTCATACCTGCAGTTAAAGACCGTGTACGGTACGCTGGGGGAGATGAAGCGTGAGCACGCCGGATCGGGATATCTGGCAATGGGGAGTGCAAAATCAAAAATTCCATTCTGCAAGGGCGTAGCTGTTATTATCGTGGTGGATGAAACAGGAGTTGTTGTGGAATACCGTGAGATGCAGGGCAGAACTGTATTTGCCAAATTCAAACGGCGGGCGGAACTGACCGGCCTGACAATGGAGACGGCGGTCACTCGGGTGGCTGAGAAAATGAGAGTACAGGCCTTGAAAAAGGCGGTCCGGCTGATTGACGAGCAGCGCGGCAGACAGGCTGTCGCGCTGTAACAGGGAATTGAATTGATTAGGATTTAGGAGGGCGTTTTATGGATTTCTTAGTAAAATTTGCAGAAGTATTTACCGGTGTGTTTCAGGCCGGGGGCGAAAATCTGACGGGGCTAATCACGGGGATCCTGCCTACGTTGCTGGTGCTTCTGACGACGATCAACGCACTGATTAAGCTGATCGGAGAAGAACGCGTCAATAATTTCGCAAAAAAGCTGACGCGGTTCCGTCTGCTGCGCTATACGCTTTTGCCAATCATGTCGCTGTTTTTCCTGACAAATCCAATGTGCTATACAATGGGGCGATTTGTCGAGGAGAAAGAGAAGCCGGCTTTTATTGATGCTTGTTTCTCGTTTGCGCATCCGATACTCGGAATTTTTCCGCACGCTAACCCCGGGGAACTGTTTGTGTGGGCGGGTATCTCCGCAGGTATTACCGCGCTGGGGCAATCGGCCATGCCTCTGGCGGTACGGTATTTTATTGTGGGTGTTATCGTCATATTTATCCGCGGCAACGTGACTGAGCTTATTACGACTCTGATGATGAAGAGAAAAGGGGCGGCGAAATGAAAGCGACAGTAAAAGTAACGAGAGGACCCGGCGGCTGGGGCGGTCCGTTTATCGTACAGGAGACCGAGACCCGCAAAGTTGTGGCGTCAATTACAGGCGGAGGCATTCATCCGCTGGCACAGAAAATCGCGGATTTGCTGCATGTTCCGGCCGTAGACGGTTTCAAAGAAAAGGTCGAGCCGGATACCATGATTATTGCAATCGTGGACTGCGGCGGAACACTGCGGTGCGGCGTGTACCCAAAGCTCGGGGTAAAAACGATCGACACTCATCCCATCTCACCGTCGGGTCCGTTGAGCCGCTACATCAATGAGGGCAATTTTGTATCGGGGGTTGTCGAGGACAACATTACCCTCGTGGAAAGCGAAGAAACCGATATCCCTGTGGAGGCTCCGAAAGCTGCTCCAAAAGCTGTTCCTGAAACAAAAGCAGCGGCTGAGGAGCCCCCCGCAGCCTCCTCAAAAGGAATGGTCGGATTTATTACAAATTCCGGACGAGCAATCGGAAGCGTTGTAAACGTCTTTTATCAGGCCGGCCGTGATTCCGTTGAAATCGTATTGAAGAGCATTCTTCCGTTTATGGTATTTGTCAGCATCATGGTCGGTATCATTAACTACACAGGGGTCGGCAATGTGCTTGCTAACGCTATTAAGCCGCTGGCCGGAAGTTTGCCGGGACTGTTGGGACTGTCCGTCTTTTGTGCGATCCCGTTTTTGTCCCCCGTATTGGGACCGGGTGCGGTTATCGCACAGGTTGTCGGAGTGCTGTTGGGTGTTCAGATCGGAAAAGGCACGATTCCGCCATCCTATGCTTTGCCCGCTCTGTTCGCAATCAATTCTCAGGTGGGCTGCGATTTCCTGCCGGTTGCGCTGACATTGGCGGAAGCGGAGCCGGAGACAGTGGAAACCGGTGTCCCGGCAATGCTTTTCTCCCGGCTTATCACGGGTCCCATAGCGGTACTGGTGGCGTTCCTTCTTAGCTTTGGACTTTATTAAAAAATTTGTAAGTAAAGTATCAAATAAAAACTGCCGAAAGGCAGGGATGCCCGGCAATGCCGCCAGGGGGAATTCCGGAAGGCGTTTTCCTGGCGGTACGCCTGAGAAGCCGATGGAAAGCTGTTTCAAAAAATACACGGACGTGTGAACCGAAGTACATAAAGTACGAAAACCCAAAAACAGAGGATGTTTCAAGAGGTAGTAGGGTATGAAAATAAAAGGCGTAATATTTGATCTGGACGGAACGCTTCTTGATTCGATGGGTTATTGGAAGAATTTACGCGTGGAATATTTAAAAAGGAAGAAAATCGATTTTCCACCGGGACTGGAACATAGCCTGGTTAAAATGGGTTCTATGGAATCCGCGGAATATCTTCGTGTGAAATTCAATCTTGTGGAGTCTGCAGAAGAGATAAAAAAGGAATTTGACCGGGAAATGACCTATCGGTATGAAAACTGTATCCGTCTAAAGCCCGGAGTGCCGGAAATGCTGCAGCGGCTCACTGATATGGGCGTTGGATTTTGCGCAGCCACTGCTACGGACCGCGGATTAATAGAAAAACCGCTGATACGATTGGGAATTTATGACATGTTCGCCGGCATATTGACCTGCCAGGAAGTCGGATATAATAAGACGCATCCCAATATTTGGCGGGAGGGCCTTGCCGTTCTTCATACGGCACGCGATAATACCGTCGTTGTAGAGGATAATATTCAGGCGGTCCGCACTGCAAAGGCAGACGGGTTTACAGTATACGCAGTCTATGATGAAACGGCTGAGGACGAAAAGCAGATGCTTCAAGTACTTGCGGACCGCTATTTGGATTCATTGAAAGAGTTTTTAATTGATTGAAAGTAATGGGATAAGGAAAGTACGAAGTTCATAATGCTGTCTCATACGGTTGACGTAAGGAGAGACTCGTATGGGCTGTTTATTGAAACAATGAGAGGAAGCAATATGGTAAGTCAAAAAGTAAGAATTCAATTAAAATACGGACTGCATGCCCGGCCGGCCGGTACGCTGGCGAAACTGGCGCAGCAGTATCAAAGCGATATAAAAATGCAGTCAAATGAAAAAATATTCAACATAAAATCAATTATGGGCGTGATTGCCGCAGGAGTAAAATGCGGCTCGGAGGTCGAACTGATCTGCAATGGAACAGATGAGCAGAAAGCATTGCGTGAATTGGTCGATGCGATTCAATCGGGTTTGGGAGAATAACAGAGCTTTTATACAACGGGCAGGGTTCATACAGCCCTGCCCGTTTGTTTTTCAGATATCAATTCTAAGGAGGAAACAGGATGACGGTTCTAAATGGAAAAGGGGTATTGGATGGGATCGCAATCGGAAAGCTTGTGCTCTATCAGCGCAAGGGCAGGGAAGCAGTGAAACGGCATACGGAAAACACGGAGGAGGAACTCCGTCGATACCGGGACGCAAAACAGCGGGAAGCAGAGGAACTGAAAAAGCTGTATGACAAGGCGCTTCAGGAAGCGGGAGAGAAAAGCGCCAAGATATTTGAAATCCATCAGATGATTTTGGAGGATATCGATTTTTGCGATGCCATAACGGATACGATCCAATCGGAGCGGGTCAATGCGGAATATGCCGTGAAAAAGGCATGCGATACATACATTCAGACAATTTCCGCTATTGACGATCCTTATCTGAAAGAACGCTTTGCCGATATCAAGGATATCTCTCAAAAGCTGATTGAAATCCTTGCTAACGCCGAATCGGATGCTTTTACATCGGATGAGCCTGTTATTATCGTCGCAGACGACCTCACGCCAAGTGAAACAGTGCAGCTGGATAAATCAAAAATACTTGCCTTTATTACCGTAAAC
>UREO01000270.1 GCA_900546895.1 uncultured Oscillospiraceae bacterium | reverse complement strand
AAGCTTGCTGTCATAACAGAGGCCCCCGGCCCCGTCAGATGTGCAGCCTAAGAGCACGGCATACTTGTCCGTGTCCAGATCATGAGCATACGCAATGCTCAGCGTTCGACATATGTATTTCATTCAATCCGTCCTCTCTGCATAACAAGCACACGGCGGGCGGGCGATTGAGTACCGGCCGTACTTCGGGCAATCCTCGCAAGGGCTATCTTCAAGGACCGGGCAGCATTCGGACACGGAACACGAATTGCACCAGCAATCCCGGCAGTCATACGGTCCGGGGTCCGCTTCACGTCTGGCAGCCGGTTGAGTCTGGCCGGGGCTTCTCTGCGCGTACAGGGTCAACCCCTTTCGGAGCGTGTCCGAGATCTCCGCCAGCGACTTGCAAGCATCCGATATATTTAGGTAGTCATAGAGTGACATTTTTCAGGCTCCTTTCCAGTTCGAAAATCGCCCATTTCAGCACGGCAGCGGTATCCGGGTCCGTATGCTCGAGCTGGTGCATGAGCTTGTACAACTGGTCAATGCGTTTTTCTTCCAACGACATGTTTCAGCCTCCTTTCTAACAGCTTGTCCCCCGTTTGCCGGGGTCCTTTTATTTTTCACTTCCTGCAGCTTTCTTTTCCGCCGCTTTACGTTCTGCACTGCGCATTAGAATTTCATACATTTTTCTGGCGGCAAGTTGCCGATCGGCTGGCGTTTTATCCGCCGGGTGAATGCATACTACTTTTCGTTCCATATTTTCACCTCAACAATGTCTATGCGACACGGTTTGTACGACTTTCATGATTTTTCAAAGAACAATCTATATAATAAGGGCGGCATGTTATCCCTTTCGCCGTCGGGTATCCCGTGACGCTGCCCCAACTGGCTGTTGGGACGTTTCGGCCTGTCCCCATCAGGCCATCATCGGACGGGTTATTTCTGCTTTGGCGCATATTGACCGTTGAGCTTTCTCCAGCGTTTATCACCGCATTCCATTTCTGGTTCGCTGTGCAAGCGTTCAACCTTTTCACCTTCCGGTAGGTTTTTGTTGATTTCCTCGACCAACATGTCCATGATACCGTGTTTCATTTTATCCTCGCTTTCTACCCGCTGGGCGGGCTTATGCGCTTTTCTGTCCGGTGTCGATTCCAAAAATTTCATTTGGAGTTACTCCGAGCGCAATTATTATTTTCGATACATCATAGTCAGCAATAATCTTCCGACCATTAAGCATATTGCTAAACGTCTTCTCGTTTATTCCGGCTTTTTTTGCAATCGCTCCCTGTTTATAGCCTTTTTGTTTAATAATGCGTTTTACGTTAATAGCAATAACCGATTCCATAGTAGTTCACCTCCGAAACTAAAGTTTCTTGACTTTGAAATCATAATACATCAAGTTTCTTTAGTTGTCAATATATTTTTCTAAAGTTTCTTGACATTTTTTCTTGACACATTAAGAATTGCAATGTAATATAAGTGCAGGAGTAGTGATAAATATGGGTATCGGTAAACGTATAAAAGAAGCAAGAGAAAATTTAGGGCTAACACAAAAAGAACTTGGCGATTTACTTGGCGTCACTGGTTCAGCTGTTACTAACTATGAAAATGAAACCAGCCATCCAAAGGAACCTGTTATGTACAAAATGTTTGACGTGCTTAAGGTGGATGCAAACTTTCTTTTTCAAGATGAGATGAAAAAATCCTCCACCTCGGCAAAGGCCGAAGCAGAGGACTTAAACACAGACGAACAAAAGCTTCTGGAGGATTACCGTCAATTGAATTCGGACGGTCAGCAGGTGGCACTTGATTTTATGGATTCCCTTACATATAACCCCAAATATAAAAAATGTGATCAATGTAAAAATATGGATGCGGACGCATAGATAAAAAAAGACCCGTACACTACTGCAAATAGCATACGGGCCATAGACGAAAAATTCCGGCTGGGAATTCCTCAAATACATTGTAACATATCGTCAGGATATGTCAATTATTGGGGGAAAGAAAATGGGTATGTTTACGAAGGGTCAACAAGCTACGGCAGATACCGTCTATTCAAAAACAAAACAGTATCTAAAAGAGAAAGACGGAAAAATACACGTAGTTATGATGAACAGTTTCAGCAAATTTGCAAATCAAGCATTCCAGTGCGAGGATAAATACACAACTCAAATTGATGAAATTCTCACAGGGATGCAGAACGACGGTTATGAAATAGTTGATGTCAAATTCAATGTCCTTGGTAATCAGGGGATCGGTGGTTCAATGGAAGGTTTCAATACTCTAATTATGTACAAGTAAAAAAATGGCCCTGTACGCTAGTGCAAATAGCATAAGGGCCATAAATAAAAAATTCCGGCTGGGAATTCCTCAAATACATTGTAGCATATCGTCACGATATGTCAATTATTGGGGGAAAGAAAAATGAGCAAACACAGATTCCTTGCTTCTGCATTGGCGTTGGTAATAGGTGTAGCAAGCACCTCGATTGTTTCTTTTGCCGCCTCTGAGCCTTATGTCCAAAGCGACACGACGGTATCTTTCACCAGACCGCAGAGCGAAACTTATCAAGTGAAATTTACAGTGTACGGAACCCATGATAACCCGAACATAGCAGCCGGAAACGGAAGCGTCTTACAGACCCAAAACGTAACCAAGACAAAAGATGGTAGCGGAAATGATGTATATCTGTTCAAAGTAAAAGCAATCGGCAGTGTCGGTTCTACTTCCGCAATTTATACGACTCTTCCCGGGCAAACCGCTGTACGGCACTTTATATTGACAGTTGGTGAACCTGTTTCTGCCCCCGCTTCCACTGGTTCGATAACACTCCAAAATGGTGCCGGAACAGTTGAGCGCGGTCATAATGCCACTATTTCCATTAAAGGAAAGCCAAATACCCCCTATACCCTTACTGTTCAGTATTCTACCACAAATAGCCAGGCAACCAACGTTGGCACAACAACATCTGATGGTAGTGGAAGCGTATCATGGACATGGAAAGTCGGCGGCAACACTAAGCCTGGCAATCACCCTATAATTATCACCGGCGGCGGCGAAACCTATAAAACCAGTTTTACAACCACGGTATAAATTAGCATTATAATGCAAAAAGCAAAAACGCCCACACGTTTTCAAAGAAACGTGTGGGCTAAATAATATGAAAATCAGGTGATAGAATGGATCTCATTTATGGCCGGCAGTCAGTCGATAAAAAGGATTCCATTAGTATTGAAGGGCAAATTGAACTATGCAAAAAAGAATGTCACGGTGAATTCAAAGTCTTTTCTGACAAAGGATATTCCGGTAAAAATATTGATCGTCCCGCTTTTAAAGAAATGATGAAATTGGTTGAACATGGTGGGGTTGAAAGAATCATCGTTTACCGGTTGGACCGTATCAGTCGTTCTATTACTGATTTCGGGCGTATTTGGGATTTTTTAAATTCCCATCATACAGAATTTGTTTCAGTCAATGAGAAATTCGACACCTCCACCCCTGTCGGCCGCGCTATGGTCTACATCATAATGGTTTTTGCACAGCTGGAACGGGAAACCATAGCGGAGCGCATTAAAGACAACTACCATCAGAGGGCGCGGCGCGGCGCATTCCTCGGCGGGCCTGCGCCATTCGGCTTCCAGATTGAACGCACCGTGATAGGTGGGAAAGCCGCGTCAATGCTGACACCCAATGAAGATATCGCCATCCTAAAGCAGATATTTGAAAAATACGCCTATTCCAATGTATCACTCGGAAAAATTGCGGCATGGCTCGTTGAGCAGAACGTCCCGGGCATTGGCCGGAAAACGTGGGATAATGTATCAATCAGTCGTATCCTGCATAATCCTTCCTACGTGAAAGCAGATGCAGACATCTATTATTTCTATAAGCAAAAGGGCCTTATCATGTACCTGTCTCTTATACACATCTCCGAGCCCACGAGACATGCGCAGATCT
>UREO01000269.1 GCA_900546895.1 uncultured Oscillospiraceae bacterium | reverse complement strand
CATTTATTCCAGGCGTTTTCTAAAACGTCGAAACCTGCGGTAATCTTTTGGCAGCGGCCGTCACTTTGTCCCGGCCGCTTTGCCGGATTTTTTATTGAATCGTTTTTTTAGCTTATTGGTACCGCTGGTAAATTCCGATTTGCTGTTTAAAACCCCGCCGGGAAGAAAGATCATGACCAGAATTAAAATACCGGCGTAAATAAACAGCTTATAATTGGCAAGGGATTTTAAGGATTCCATTAAAATGGTAATAAAGAAAGCGCCGAAAATGGGGCCGCTGATAATCCCTGTGCCGCCGAATAGGCTCATCGCGATAAATTCCGTCATCAGATTCTGCCCGAACATGGCGTCCGGAGTCAGGATCTTCATATAGTGCGCATAAAAAGCGCCGACTACGCCGGCCATGAACGCGCTGACAACAAAAACCTTGATTTTGGTCCTGGCGATATTTACCCCGATTGCCTCCGCCGCTTCCTGCGATTCGCGAATGGCTTCCATGGCCAGACCCGTCGGAGATTTTACGATGTAAGCGCAGGCGCCTACAATCACCGCGAAAATAAGGAGGATCAAATAATAATAAGGGATTTTATCCATGCCGCTGAAGTCGATTCCGGAGATATTTTCATACGAACGGATCTGCCAAAAGCCGCTGGAGCCCCTGGTCCAGGTCTTAAGGTTCGTAAAGACCAGCCTGACGATTTCCGCCAAAACCATGGTCGCTATGATAATATAGGGTGCTTTTTTCAGCCGAAGGCAAGGGACGGCAATAACGACACTGACGAACGCCGCGCAAACGCCCCCGATTAAAAAACCCAGCCAGGGGGATGTCCCGGCGTACAGGCCGAACATTGCCGTGGCATACGCACCGATTCCGAAAAAGACCTGATGGGCCATACTGAAAATCCCAAGATACCCCGCCACCAGGTTCCACGAGGAAGTAAGCGCCGCCCAATAAAAGCACATGATAAAAATGTTCAGGAAATAGTTCTGCTGACCGTTGTCACAAACCAGACGGATCAAGACCGGCAAAACGAGCAGCACCAGAAAAAATACGACGGAAACATTTCTTTTGGACTTTTTATCATCAAATAGTTTCATAATTGTTTCTCTCATATTTAATGTCCCTTCTTTTCAAAAAGTCCATTCGGCTTAAACCAGAACATGAGAATCAGCAGACTGTAGGCCAGAACATTCTGCCAGTCCGTTCCGATATACTGTACCGCAAAGCTTTCAATCAATCCCAGCAGAAGTCCGGCGACGATAGAGCCGCCGATATTGCCGAATCCCCCGATGACGCAGACCACAAAGGATTTTAACTGAATGCTGGCGCCCATCCAGGGGTTGATTCCGTAAATCGGCGCGAGCAGACCGCCGGACAGCGCCGTCATCCCGGCGGCTAATCCAAACGTATACATATAAATCTTTTTTGTGTCGATTCCCATCAGGGTCGCGGCAAACGTGTTCTGGGAGGTTGCCGAAATCGCCCAGCCAAATCTTGTTTTCCGGATGAAAAGCATGACGGCGAACATAGCAAGAAACGCGACGATCACAACGATGATCCGCTGTGCCGCCAGGGTAACGCCCATGAATTTGATAATGGCGTCGTTAAAATAGGGAACGCTTTTATATCTCTCGCCGTAAATCAGCTGTACGAAATTCTGCAGCAGAATGGACATTCCCAGCGTAATGACAAACGGGGAATTGCCCATGCTGTCCCGTGTCAAAGCCGGCGTAAGAATTGCCCGCTCCAGAATCATTGCCAGAACGACGGCGACGAGAACCGCAAGAATGACGGCCGGGACGACGGGAACCCCCACCATCGTTAAAAAGGTATATAACAGATAGGCGCCCAGCATATAGAAATCGCCGTGGGCCACATTAATAATCTTTAAAACGCCCCAAATGATGGTCAGTCCCATTCCCAAAACCGCGTAATAGGAACCTGCAACCAATCCGTTGATTAAATTCTGTAAAAAATTTGTCATCATGTCACCCCTTACAGCCCGAGATACAGTTTCTGTATTTCGGGGGACTCCAACATCTCATGGGCGTTCCCCGACATTTTGATTTCGCCGGTTTCCATAACATATGCCCGATCGGCCGACTGCAGAGCCATATTGGCATTTTGTTCCACGATAAGAACCGTGATGTTTTTTTCCTGATTGATTCTACCGATGATATCGAAAACAAGGTCGACAATATTGGGGGCCAAGCCTAAGGACGGCTCATCCAGCATCAGAAACTTCGGGTCGGAAATCAGCGCTCTCGCAATGGCGCACATTTGCTGTTCCCCGCCCGACATGGTACCCGCAAGCTGATTCAAACGCTCCTTCAGCCGCGGAAACATATCCATAATCTGCGTGAAGGATTCGCTTTCGGCAACCTTTCCCTTCTTTGTGTACGCCCCGAGCAGTATGTTTTCTTTTACGGTCAGCTCCGGGAAAAGATGCCTGCCTTCCGGTATCAGCGCAATTCCCTTGGAAACCAACCGATAGGCCGGAACCGCCATGATATTCTCGCCGTTCAGCTCGATGCTTCCGGAGCGATTTTTCACTACGCCGCAGATTGTTTTCATCAAGGTCGTTTTGCCGGCCCCGTTTGAACCCAAAATGGTCACGATTTCACCGTCCAGCACTTCCAGACTGATATCGTACAACACCTGTACATCGTCGTAAAACGCGTTTAAACGGTCGATCTTAAGCATGCTTGACCTCCCTCTTATTCCCCAGATAAGCGCTGATCACATCGGGATTTTTTATGATCTCCGCCGGTTCGCCTTCCGCGAGCTTTTCTCCGTGGTTCAAGACCAGAATCCTGTGGGAAACACCCATGACCGCTTTCATAACATGCTCGATCATCAAAATGCTGACTCCGGATTGATTGATGCTTTTGATGATCTCCATCATATCGACGACCTCCGTCGGATTCAGTCCGCCGACGACTTCATCCAACAGCAGCAGCTCCGGCTGCGTACTTAACGCCCTGGCCAGCTCCAGCTTTTTTCTCTGGGATACGTTGAGGCTGCCGGCCGGATCATTGATTTTATCCGAAAGCCCGACCTTTTCTATCAGATCATAAGCTTCTTTTTCACAGTCCTTGATAGAGCTTTTCTTTTTCAGGCTTTTGCCATAATAAGCGCCAACCATGACGTTTCCAAGAATGGAAATATTTTCGAACGGCTTTGTAATCTGGAACGTTCTGGCGATCCCCATGCAGCACCGTTTGTCCGGGCGCATGCCGCGCACCGATGTTTCATTGAAAAGAATCTTTCCGGAATAAGTCTGGTAATATCCTGTAATGGTGTTGAACAGCGTCGTTTTTCCCGCGCCGTTCGGCCCGATAATTCCTAAGATACTGCCTTTCTCCAAATCAAATGAAATGTCATTGAGAGCCATAAAACTGTCAAATTTCATTGTGATATTACGAACGCTTAATATCATATTCTCTGCCATTTTGTCCTCTCTTCCCATATCATGTGTCAGCATTGGGCATACGTCCCGCAACACCTTTAAAGCCGCATCACACAAGTTTCCTACAGGCTGAACCAGTTTGCTGTCAAACCCTGCCGCCGAAAGAGCATATCTTCCTTGGAAAACATGCTCTTTTCAAGCAGCGCCGGGTCAAAATATGCTGCTGATTAATTATTCCTGTGAGGGCCACACGACTTTATTGCTTCCGCTTTCGATCTTGCAAATTTTGATCGGAATGAAGTCCGCGCCGTCTTTACCAGTGTGGGTCTCAGGATCGAACGAGTAGGTTCCCGAGTATCCTTTATGATCAAGACTCAGCAATGCCTGCGACAATTGCTCCCCTTTTGTAGTTCCAGCCTTTTCCATTGCCTTGAGCACTTTCATCATCATATCGTAGCCCTGAATATTGTCGAGATTCACCTTGTCTCCGTTATGCGCCTTCAGTTTTTCCGCAAATTCCTGAATGCCTTTATCTTCTTCAT
>UREO01000268.1 GCA_900546895.1 uncultured Oscillospiraceae bacterium | reverse complement strand
GCGAGTTTCACTGTAAGGTCCGCGGGATCGACCTGGGGCTGATGCAGCGCTGCGGTATGCACACTGCGGCGCCGGTGGATCTGCATGAAGCGGCGCAGCTGGGCGGCGCGGCGGTCACTGCCGCGCTCAACGGTGTCAGCGGGAAAATGGTCACGTTGCAGCGGGTCAGCTCAAGCCCGTATCTTGTAAAAGAATCTTTAGCGGATGTGGAAGAAATCTGTGACCTGGACGCTTCCATGCCTCTGGAATACATAACGGAAGAAAAGAATTATATCAGGGAATCCTTTTTGGATTACATTGAACCGCTGGTCGGCGAACTGCCGAAATATGCCAACCTGAAAATGAATCTGGCGTAATGTCCGGCCGGTATTTTTGAAAAGAGGTATATCATGTATCAATACAATGAACTGGGATTTGTCAATACTAAGGAAATGTTCCGTAAAGCCTATGACGGCGGGTACGCGGTACCGGCTTTTAATTTTATTTCCATTGAGCAGCTCAACGCGATTATGGACGCCTGCGGGAAAAAACAGTCTCCGGTCATCTTCATCGTTTCCCCAAACCTGCGCAATCAGCTTGGCTACGAAATGATTGCGCGTGTCGCTCAGGCGGGTGTGGACCGTCTGAAAAACGAAGAACGCGGTGTCCCTGTGGCGCTGCACCTCGACCACGGAATGACCTATGAGCAGTGTGTCAGCGCGATCGAAGGCGGATTTTCCTCGGTCATGATCGACGGAAGCGCCCTGCCGTTTGAAGAGAATATCGCGCTTACCAAAAAGGTTGTGGAGTACGCCCACCGGTTTGACGTTACGGTGGAAGGGGAACTCGGGGTGCTCTCCGGTCAGGAGGAAGAGGGCGACGAAAAGAAAATCGCCGGATATTACACCGATCCCGCCATGGTGGAAGAATTCGTCAGGCGTTCCGGCGTGGACAGCCTTGCCGTTTCCGTCGGCACCTGCCACGGCCTTGTCAAGCTGAAGCCCAACCCGGACGGAAGCCTGCCGGAACTCCGCTATGATCTGCTGGAGGACATCCAGCGCCGCTTGCCCGGATTCCCTATTGTTCTGCACGGCGCATCCACCATCCTTCCGAAATATGTTACAATGATCAATACCTACGGCGGAAAGCTGGAACAGGCGGTCGGCATTCCGGAGGATCAGATTTCCAAGGCTGCCAAAATGGCGGTCTGCAAGGTGAATATCGCCTCCGACGGCTGGATCGCCGCGCTGGCCTTGACCAGAAAGATTCTGGCGGAGTCGCCCGCCGCTATCGACAGCCGTGTTTTCACGCTGAAGGTGCGGCCGGAGCTGGCCGCTCTTTACGAACACAAAATAGATGTGATGGGCAGTGAAAATAAGGCGTAAGAAATTTGGCTGTTCGGTCTGAAAGGAAGAAATCCTTTGAAAGAATACTACGTTTGTCTTGAAATAGGCGGTACCAATCTGCGGTACGGGATTGTCGGCAAAGACGGGAAGGTGCTTGCCTTCCATAAAATCCCCACCCGTACCTTATCGGACGCTCCCGACAAAATAGAGTACCTCTGTACTCTCCTGGGCGAAATGATTCAGCAGGCGGGGAAGGAAAATGTCCGGGCCATTACGATGGCTCTGGCATCCCTGATGGACAGGGACCGCACGGTGCTCTACTCCGCCCCGATGATCAAAGATTTTGACAACATCCCCATTGTGGAAAAGCTGCAGAGCCGTTTTTCCATCCCGGTCATTATCGAAAAGGATGTCAATATCCTTCTTCTCTATGAAATCAACAAGGCAAAAATGGACCCTGGCGGAATTACGCTGGGCGTCTTTATCGGAACCGGGCTGGGCAGCGCCATGTGCATTGACGGACGGGTATACAAAGGAAGCAGCGGGACCGCCTGTGAGCTGGGTCATATTCCCGTACCCGGGCTGGAAGCGAAGTGCGGCTGCGGGAAAAAGGGCTGCATCGAGCTGCTCGCCTGCGGGAATGTGCTGTACCGCCTTGCGGTGGAAAAATACAAATGCGACATTTCACGGATTTTTCTCGAGCACGGCGACGAACCCGACGTGCAATCCGTTGTGTATTACTGCGCGGCCGCCATTGCGACGGTTGTTACTATTTTGGACCCGGCGTGCCTGATTCTCGGCGGCGGCGTTACGGAAATGAAGGGCTTTCCATTTGCGTATCTGGAACAGAGTATCCGGCAGAATCTGCGCATTCCGAACCCCAGGGAATCTCTGCGGATCATGGTTGCCTCCGGCGATCCCGAGGCCGGCGTGATCGGCGCGGCCATCCATGCGCAGCAACTGCTGGGATAAGGTTTTATGGCTGCCGAAGCGAGGATTTTGTTGACAAAAGTCCCTATGTGAAATATAATAATCTTTATAATAATATTATAATAAAGTAGGTGTGTTCATGAGTGCACAGCTGGATTTTAGCGGACGGACACAGTTGTACTTTCAGTTGTACGATATATTGTATAAAAACATTATTGACGGCGTTTATAAGCCCGGTGAATTATTGCCCACTGAAAATGAAATGATCGATCAGTATCATATCAGCAGGGTGACTGTGCGCAAAGCGATGGACCTGCTGATGAATGACGGCCTGATTGCCAAGCGGCGCGGCTACGGGACCTTTGTGCAGAAGCATAAGGTGGAACAGACTTTAAACAAGGTGCTCCATTTCTCCAATGAAATGGAAAAGCGCGGGTACAAGTCCTCCACTTCCGTTTTGGCGAACGAAGTCGTCTGCGCAAGCAAGACGATTGCGGATGAGCTGCATGTTTCGGAGGGCGACCAATTAATTCGCGTCATCCGCCTTCGTTTTGCGGATGGGGTGCCGATGTGTATGGAGTCGGCCTATCTTATTCACGACAAATGCCCCAAAGTACTGGAGCAGGATTTTGCGAAAAACTCTCTGCGCGAATTTTTGGCAAGTCAGTACGGTATCGTGTGGATACGGGCCCACCAGAAAATTTTTTCCATTAACGCAAACGCGAAGTTGGCGGGCAATCTGGATATCCTGAACGGAGACCCTCTCATTTATATTGAGCGCGTTTCCTACGACCAGAACGATGAACCGGGAGAATATCTGCAGGCGTATTACCGCGGCGATACCTATTATCTGACCGCCGAACTGAACGCCCAATCCATAGCGAACGAACCGTAAACATAATATTTTGAAAAAGGAACCGTTCTCTTTCCCTGCTGGGAAGAGAACGGTTCTTTTGTTTCCCCCTGTCGCTTTGCAGGAGCTGTCCGTGAAATATGGCCCTTTATTTTTAGTTAATATTGAAATATTTTTCAATATTTTATTATGATTTTTAGGCAGTTATAATAAGGGCATAAGAAATAACTTAGTCGAAGAAAACAAAGAAGGAGTGAACATCGTGTATATCGATCCTATTATCATTCAATACCCGGAAGGGCTGGAAAAAGACCGTTTTGTCATCGCAACCTATTACTGCGGAACGAAACGGAACACGAATATGATGAAGTTCGCCGCCGCTCTGGCGTGCGAGCAGACCTGCGGAACCTGGATTCAGGTACCCCATGAAACCGCCGAGGTGCGTGAGAAATGCATTGGCAGAGTCGTCGGCGTTTATGAAGCGCCCTCCTACCAGATCGAGCTTCCGAAGGAAGTGGAGGAAAGAAACTTCATCGTCCGTATCGCTTATCCGTGGGCCAACTTCGGCGAAGCGCACTTCGCGATGATGCTGAGTGCCGTGATCGGCAATATCTCTAGCTCCGGCAAGGTCAAGCTGATCGATCTGGAATTCCCGGATTCCTTCCTGAACCAGTTCCAGGGACCGAAATTCGGCGTCAAGGGCATTCGCGACCTCCTCGGCGTTTACGACCGCCCACTGCTGAACAACATGATCAAGCCCTGCACGGGCCTTTCGCCGGAAGCGACGGCCGCGCTGGCTTTTGAGTCCGCCGTCGGCGGCGTGGACGTCATCAAGGACGACGAGC